>JAFTUJ010000491.1 GCA_017466305.1 Thermoguttaceae bacterium | reverse complement strand
GCAACGAGCGGTTTAACGTCGATAGTGAACGTCTCCGAAACGTAGCGTCGCCGATTGCGTCGCGACGTTTCGTCGGTTCCGACCGTTCGCGTTACTAGTCTTGCATTTCGGAGGCAAAAGATTGGAAGGGGTTCTTTTGCACCAGGTCCATGTCGAGCGCGAGGCCCTTAATTTCGTTGATCAAGACGTCGAAGCTGGCGGGGGTTCCGGCTTCGAGCGTGTTTTCGCCCTTGACCATCGCCTCGTAAATCTTCGTGCGTCCTTCGACGTCGTCGCTCTTGACCGTGAGGAGTTCTTGGAGCGTGTACGCGGCGCCGTACGCTTCGAGCGCCCACACTTCCATTTCCCCGAAACGTTGACCGCCGGAACGCGCTTTACCGCCGAGCGGTTGTTGCGTAATGAGCGAGTAAGGCCCGGTGCTGCGCGCGTGGACTTTGTCGTCGACCAAGTGGTGCAGCTTCAACATGTAAATATAACCGACCGTCGTTTCTTGGCCGAACGGCTCGCCGGTGCGACCGTCGAAGAGGCGGACTTTCCCGTGGCGCGGGAGCCCGGCTTTTTCGAGTTCGTCGTTGACGACTTGTTCCGTCGCGCCGTCGAAAACCGGCGTAACGGCGCGGTAGCCGAGTTTCGACGCGGCCCAACCGAGGTGCGTTTCCAAAATTTGCCCGACGTTCATACGCGACGGAACGCCCAGCGGGTTCAACATGATTTGGATCGGCGTCCCGTCGGCGAGGACCGGCATGTCTTCCTTCGGGAGGATTTTGGCGATAACCCCTTTGTTACCGTGGCGACCGGCCATTTTGTCGCCGACCGAAATAACGCGTTTCGTGGCGATGTAAACCTTGACCATTTGGAGGACGCCGCGTTTGAGTTGGTCGCCGGCGCGCAACGCGTTCAGGTTGCGGTCGCGTTCGTCGATCGCTTCTTCGACGCGGTGTTTGAAGTCGTTGTAAACGGCGCGGCATTCGGCGCAAACCGGTTCGTTGACGTCGATACCGTTCTTCGCGCACATGCGGAGGAACGAGAACGTCTTCGCTTTGTCGGCGATGTAGCCCGGGTCTTTTTCTTGAACGAGCGGCTCGCCGTTTTCGGCGACGATCGTGCGGTCGACCAAAATTTCCATTTTGGTGATCATCGCGCCGAAGACGTCGGCGATTTTCTTGTTTCCTTCGGCGGCGAGGCGTTTTTCCTCGGCGTCGAATTGTCGACGTTCCTCTTCGTTCAGCGACGCGCGGTTGCGGAAGTGGTAAGCGCCGATAACGATCCCTTCGACGCCGGCCGGCACTTCGAGCGATTCGTTTTTAACGTCTTCGCCGGCGCGACCGAAGATCGCGTGCAGGAGTTTTTCTTCCGGCGAAAGTTCGGTTTTGCTCTTCGGCGAAATTTTCCCGACGAGGATGTCGCCGCGACGAACGTAGGTGCCGACGCGCACGATCCCGTTTTCGTCGAGATCGCGGAGGGCTTTGTCGCCGACGTTCGGAATGTCGCGGGTAAATTCTTCGCGCCCGAGTTTGGTGTCGCGGATTTCGGCGTCGTATTCTTCGATGTGAATCGAGGTGTAGACGTCGTTTTGAACGAGTTCTTCGCTCAAAATAATCGCGTCTTCGTAGTTGAAGCCGTCCCAAACCATGAAGGCGACGAGAACGTTTCGACCGAGCGCGAGGACGCCGTGGTCGGTGCAAGCGCCGTCGGCGATGACGTCGCCCGCTTGAACCTCTTGCCCGAGTTGAACGATCGGGTGTTGGTTTTCGCAGGTGCGTTCGTTCAGCCCGGCGAACTTGCGCAGCATATAAACGTCGTCGTTGTCGATAACGATTTTGAGCGCGTCGACGTAGGTAACTTTCCCGCTTTTGCGAGCGCGAACCAAGAGGCTCGAGTTGAGCGCGGCGGCTTCTTCGAGCCCGGTTCCGACGATCGGGGCCTCGGAGACGAGGAGCGGAACCGCTTGGCGTTGCATGTTCGAACCCATCAAGGCGCGGTTGGCGTCGTCGTGTTCGAGGAACGGAATCAAACCGGCGGAGACGCCGATCATTTGGTTCGGCGAAACGTCGATATAGTCGACCATTTCCGGGACGATTTGTTCGTAGTCGCCGCCGTGGCGCGCGATGACGAGACCGGTGATCGGGTCCGGAACGAGGCGACCGAACGGATGCTCTTCGGAACGTTCGATTTTCGTGTCGGCCGGAACGAGGCGTTTTTCGTGTTCTTCGTAAGCGCGGAGCCAGTCGACTTGATCGGTAACGATCCCGTCGACGACTTTGCGATACGGCGAAATCAGGAAGCCGAATTCGTCGACGCCCGCGTAAAGCGAGAGGGACGAAATCAAACCGATGTTGGTTCCTTCCGGCGTCTCGATCGGGCAAATACGACCGTAGTGCGAGGAGTGAACGTCGCGGACTTCGAAACCGGCGCGTTTACGGTTCAAACCGCCCGGGCCGAGCGCGGAGAGGCGGCGTTCGTGCGTCAACATCGACAACGGGTTCGTTTGGTCGACGACTTGCGACAATTCGCCGCGACCGAAGAAGTAGTCGATCGCCGACGAAATGTTTTTCGGGTTGATGATGGCGCGCGGGGACGCTTCGTCGCGGAAACGGTCTTGCGCGGTGCGACGCAACTTCAGGAAGCCCTTGCGGATTTCTTCGCAGGCGAGTTCGTCGATCGTGCGCAGACGGCGGTTCCCCAAGTGGTCGATGTCGTCCGCTTCGGCTTCGGGGTCGCCGCCCCAAAGCTTGTTGAGGTATTTGACCGCTTCGACGAGGTCTTCGGCGCGCAACACCGTTTCGTCGAGGTCGACGTTCATGCCGAGCTTGCGATTCATTCGGAAACGCCCGACGCGGCCCAATCGGTAACGGGACGGGTCGAAGAACTTATCGCGGACGAGGTCGCGCGCTTTGTCCAACAACGCCGGGTTGCCCGGACGGAGGCGCTTGAAGATCGTCAAGAGCGCGTTTTCGTGCGAGTTCGTCTTGTCTTCTTCGAGCGAGTTGAGGAGGAGTTTGTTGCGTTGGTCGTCCATCGCTTCGATTTGAGTCAAGCCGGACGCGCAGATTTCCTCCGCTTTGCTCTTCGTGATTTGTTGGCCCGATTCGACGATGATTTCGTCCGGGTGCGCGGAGTCGGCCGGGTATTTGATATCGCCGACCGCGATTTTCCCTTCGATCTCGGAGACCGACTCGCCGCCGACAACGTCGATTTTGTACGTGTTGTAAAACGCGCGGATGACGTCGACGTCGGAACCGTATTTTTCGTCCATCGCTCGCAGGAGCGTCATCACCGGGAGCTTGCTGCTTTGGTCGATGCGGACGGTAACCGTTTCTTTGCGCGAAATGTGGAATTCGATCCAGCTTCCGCGTTCCGGAATGATGCGGCAGCTGAAGCTTTTGCGGTCGAGTTCCGTTTCGGTGAGGAAGTCGACGCCCGGGCTGCGGTGCAATTGGCTGACGACGACGCGTTCGGCGCCGTTGATGATGAATTCGCCGCCGCCGAGCATAATCGGGAGTTCGCCGAGGTAAACGTCGTCTTCGACCGTGTCTTTTTCGCCGACGAGACGAAGGCGAACGCGCAACGGGCGACCGTACGTCAAACGCAAACGACGGCATTCGTCCGGCGTGTAGTGCGGCTTTTCAAGTTCGTAATGGACGTATTCCAAGCGCGCCGTTTTTTCGTAGTTTTCGATCGGGAACGCTTCGCGGAAGACGCTTTCCAACCCTTGGTCTTGACGTTCGGAGGGCGGAACGTCCGCTTGAAGGAAGTTCGCGTAGCTGCGAGTTTGTAGAACCGTCAACTCCGGAATCGGATAGGTCGTGCTGTGATTGCCGAACTGTCGTCGTTCTTTAAACTGTAACTTCCGTTTTGATGTAACCGCCATAAGAGTGTTGACCTCCCGGTTAGATAGAGAATGGTTGCGATTCTATCGCCTAAGATACGCCGAACTAATAATATAACTTAAATGGGCGACCCCGCAAGCCCCCCTCTTTCTCTTTTTTACCTAAAAAAACAGGTTTTTTCGAAAAAAACGCCGCTTTTTACCGAACAAAACGACAACAAACGCGTCTTAAACAAATTTTCGCTTTTTTTGAGATTTTTTTAGAACGGCAAAAAAAGATAAAATTTTCTTCAAAATTTCTGTTTGCGACGTCGTTAAAATCGTTAAAGCTTCTTTGTTTTAACAGGTATTCGCGCGAATATTTATTGTCGCTCTAAAAACAAAGAGGCAATTTAAGACGTTGCGCCGGCGCGAAGCGTCGCGTCGACGACGAGAAAAATCAACGACGACATAGTAAGGAAAATGAAACCAATCCCTCGAACGTCAAACTCGATCGTATAAAATGGGGCCGAACAATAAACGCGAGCGCTTAAAATTCGCCCGAACGCCAAACGCGAGCGCTTAAAATATCGCCCGAATAATAAAAACGAAAACTTAAAATAATTAATGGACGCGCGAAGATAGCGATTAACGAAGAACCGCGAACGTTTCGGCAAGCGTAATCGCCCGAACGCCAAACGCGAGCGCTTAGGATATCGCCCGAATAATAAAAACTGAAACTTAAAATAATTAATAGACGCGCGAAGATAGCGATTAACGAAGAACCGCGGACGTTTCGGCAAACGTAAAAGCGCTTTAACGGAAAAACGCGAGCTAACGACGCAAATGAACGAACGTCTAAAAAACAAAAGGCCTCGAATCGAAATTCAAGGCCTTCCGTATCATAGCGCTAAGCTAAGACTCGAACTATTTGAGCGAAACTTTGGCGCCCGCGTCTTCGAGTTCTTTCTTGAGCTTTTCGGCTTCGTCTTTCGAGAGACCGGTTTTGATCGCTTTCGGAGCGGATTCGACCATCGATTTCGCGTCGCCGAGGGAAGCGCCGGTGGCGGTGCGGACGACTTTGATGACGTTGATCTTGTTGGCGCCGAAGTCTTCGAGAACGACGTCGAATTCGGTTTTTTCTTCCGCGGCCGGAGCGGCTTCGCCAGCAGCCGGACCAGCGACCATGACCGCGCCGCCGGCGGCCGGTTCGACGCCGTAGACGTCTTTCAGGTAATCGCTGAGTTCTTTCGCTTCTTTGAGCGTCATACCCATGATTTTGTCGCCCATTTCTTTGATTTCAGCGGCGAATTCGCGTTCGACTTGTTCGGACATTGTTCAATTTCCTTTCTGAGGTTTGCGCCGAGTCTTCCGCGGCGAACCGTGCGAAACCAAAACGCGCGGGGCGCGGTCGTCGATTCGGGCGCAATGAAAAAATATATTCGAGTTAATCGTCGCCGAAGCGACGTCGATATGCGTTTTATATAAATTTAACAGAACGCGCCGCTTCGTCAAGGGGGGCGACGCGCTCAAAATTAAATTTTGCTCACTCGGCGGCCGTTTCTTCGGCGTTTTCGTCTTTATCCGCAAGTTGCTTGATTTGGCTGGCGAGGTTCGCGCCGCCGGACAAGAGTTGGGACGAAAGTTTGGAGCCGACGCCGACGATTTGACCGACGAGGATCGCGATTTGTTCTTCGCGGTTGGGCCACTTGCTGATTTCAACGACTTTGTCCGCGGCAAAAGCTTCGCCGTCGAGAACGCCGCCGAGAAGGGCGAGTTTCGCGAATTGCTTGTCTTTCGAAACTTTAACGAGTTCCTTGGCGAGAGCGACGATGTCGGTCGCGCCGTAGCAAACCGCGGTGGAACCGGTCAAATTTTGGAAAGCGGGATTCAGCGAGGTGCCTTCGGTAGCGCGGGCGGCCAAGCTGTTCTTAACGACCATAACGCGAATGTCTTTTTCAGCCAAAGCGGCGCGAAGACGGTTGCTGTCGTTGACTTCCATACCGACGATATTGACGAGGAGAGCGTTTTCGACGCCCGCCAAGCGCTTTTTCAATTCTTCGGTAATAATATTTTTAACAAACTTGCTCATAGTATTGGTATTCGTTAAATGGCGGTGAAGGAATAGTTACCGAGTCGGGCTCATTGCGTAACGACGCGAACGGCCGGGCTCATCGTCGCGGAGATAGCGATCGATTTCACGTAGACGCCCTTAACCGCGGCCGGTTTCAGGGAGACGACGTAATTGATGAACGCTTGGATGTTTTCCGCCAATTTGTCGGCGTCGAAGCTGAGTTTGCCGACGACGCCGTGGACGATACCGCCCTTGTCGTTGCGGAACTCAACCTTACCGGCTTTATATTCCTTGACCGTTTTTTCAACGTCCATCGTAACCGTGCCGGCTTTCGGGCTCGGCATCAAGCCGCGCGGACCGAGAACGCGACCGAGCGAACCGACGACGCCCATCATATCCGGGGTCGCGATACAGACGTCGAATTCGAACCAACCTTCTTTAATTTTTTCCGCCAATTCCGGACCGCCGACGAAATCGGCGCCGGCCGCGGTCGCTTCGTCGGCTTTCGCGTTTTTCGCGAAGACGAGGACGCGGAGGGTTTTGCCAAGACCGTTCGGAAGAACGACGGAACCGCGAACGATTTGATCGTTTTGTTTCGGATCGACGCCGAGACGCATCGAAATTTCGACCGATTGATCGAATTTCGTCGTGTTGAATTTTTTCAACAATTCGACGGCGTCGGCCAACGGCATCGGGGTTTTCGTCGCCGGAAGCATCGCTTCCATAGCTTTCATGCGCTTAGAAACTTTACCCATTATTATATCAATCTTTTTTTAGGTTGTTTTTGTTGCTTAAAATATTGTCGCGCGGTCGCAAGGAAATTTTGCCTTCACGGCGAAAAAGTTTCGATGACCGCAAATTTAGGCTCAGTCGACGACGTCGACGCCCATGCTGCGAGCGGTGCCGGCGAGAATGCGAACGGCGTTCGCGACTTCGCGGGCGTTCAAGTCTTTTTGCTTCGCTTTGACAATATCTTCAAGTTGCGCGACGGTAACGGAACCGACTTTTTCCTTCGGAACGCGCTGCGAACCTTTGTCGATACCGGCGGCTTTTTTGATCAAGTCGACGGAGTGCGGGCTTTTCGTTTCCAGCTCGTAGGAACGATCGTTGTAAACTTTGACGACGACCGGGATGCGCATCCCTTCGGCGTCTTTCGTGCGGTCGTTGAATTCTTTAACAAACTGACCGAGGTTCAAACCATACTTACCGAGGGCGGTACCGACAGGGGGTGCTGCGGTCGCCTTACCTCCGGCGGCATGGAATTTCACGACTGCTTGTAATTGTTTAGCCATTGTTAATCCTTCAGAATTGTTTGCGTCTTAAACGACGCTATTTGTTTTCCGCGTTCGTAAAAACGCGGATGACAAACGAAAAGAACTTGTTAGGGAGTCGGTTCTTTTCAGCGCGACGTTTCAGAAGACTTCTACCTTTTCGACCTGCCAGTATTCGAGCTCGACGGGCGTGCTCCTGGAGAAGATCGAGATAATAACGGTAACTCGACCGGCGAATTCGTCGATCTTGTTTACCTCCCCCTCAATATCTTTAAACGTGCCGTCGTTGATCTTGACGCGATCTCCAATACGGTACGGAATTTCCAATTTCGGTTGTTTTTCATCGGCGGCCGTTTCGGCGCGGAGAAGACGGTCGACGTCTCGTTGCGTCATCGGAAGCGGTTTGCCGCCCGCGCCGGTGAAATCGCCGACGCCGGTCGTTTCGCGAACGAGAAACCAAGTTTCGTCGTTCAAAACCATTTTCGCCAACAAATAACCCGGGTAAAGCTTGCGTTTCGTTTCGCGGCGTTTGCCGTTTTTCATCTCAACGACCGTTTCGGTCGGAACGAGCGTCTGTTCGAAATAACCGTCAAGCCCGGACAATTTAATCCGGCGATCCAGGGTCTTTTTTACCGTGTCTTCGCGGTTGACTTGAACTTTAAGGATGTACCATTCCGGTTTCGGCGTTTCTTCCACCGTTTGGTTTTCGACGTTCTCGACGTTATTTTCAGCTTCGGAACTCATTGAAATTTTCCTTGTTCGCTCGTTATAAACGCAGGGGCAACGACCAATAATCGACGCGTTAACAACCAATCAAGCTGAAAAACGTTTTGAAAATAAAGTCGTAAGCGTAGATCAACACGGTGAAAAGCGCCATAAAAATAAGGACGACTTTCGTGTTGGCGAAAAGATCGCGTTTCGACGGCCAAGACACTTTTGACATCTCCGCTTCAACGGAAACGAGGAAATCGGCGAACGTCGGGAAGTTGATGACGCGGAACGAAGCCCAAACGCCCAAAAGCGCAATGAGCGCGCCGCCAATCATCGCGCCTTGCTTGCCAAAATAACCGGCGTTAAAAAAGCTAAGGCCGCCCCAAATGAAAACAAGCGACAAACCGATAAACGTCAAACGACGCGCGACGCGACCTTGCGAACTTTTGTAGTTGTTGGTCGAAACGAGTTCTTTCATCAATTGGGAAAACATAGGACCCTCGCGGCGCGATTATCGCAAAACGGTCGAGAAAACGACCGAGTCGATTTCAAAAAAAAAGCGCTCGCAACGATATAATACAATATCGAAGGACGAGCGCGTTCACATCAAAAGAAAGCAGGGGAGGGGGGATTCGAACTCCCAACCGTCGGTTTTGGAGACCGGTGCTCTGCCAATTGAGCTACTCCCCTAACGCAAACCGTCGTTCGCGCGAACTTTCTCGCCGTAAGCCGAAACTCACGGCGAAAGAGTTCTAAATTTTACCGCAATTAGCGGGTGATCGTCGTAACAACGCCGGACCCAACGGTGCGACCGCCTTCGCGGATAGCGAAACGAACGTTTTGTTCGATCGCGATCGGGCTGATGAGTTCGACCTTCATCTTGACGTGGTCGCCCGGCATGCACATCTTAACGTCTTCCGGAAGGTTGATCGTACCGGTAACGTCGGTCGTGCGGAAGTAGAATTGCGGACGGTAACCGCTCATGAACGGGGTCGAACGACCGCCTTCTTCCTTCGACAGGACGTAAACGTCGGCTTCGAATTCGATGTGCGGGGTGATGGAGCCCGGCTTCGCCAAGCATTGACCGCGTTGGATTTCTTCGCGTTTGACGCCGCGGAGAAGGAGACCAACGTTGTCGCCGGCTTGACCTTGGTCGAGCGATTTTTTGAACATTTCAACGCCGGTGCAGACCGTCTTGCGGGATTCGTCCGAAAGACCGACGATTTCGACTTCGTCGCTGACTTTAACGATACCGCGTTCGATACGACCGGTGGCGACGGTGCCGCGACCTTCGATCGAGAAGACGTCTTCAACCGCCATGAGGAACGGTTTGTCAACGTCGCGTTCCGGTTCCGGAATGTCGGCGTCGATAGCGTCCATGAGTTCGGTGATGCACTTCGAGGCTTCCGGGTCGGCCGGGTTTTGTTGGGCCGGGAGAGCCGCGCCGCGAACGACCGTGCAGTTGTCGCCGTCGAAGTCGTGCTTCGAAAGGAGTTCGCGAATTTCGAGCTCGACGAGTTCGAGGAGTTCTTCGTCCGGAACGAGGTCGCATTTGTTCATGAAGACGACGAGTTTCGGAACGTTAACTTGGCGAGCCAAGAGGACGTGTTCGGCGGTTTG
>JAFTUJ010000490.1 GCA_017466305.1 Thermoguttaceae bacterium | reverse complement strand
GCTTTTGGGGCGTCGAACGAGCGTTCGCTTGGCTTTTGGGGCGTCGAAGTCGCGACGGTTAGTTTGACTCGTCGCGCCAATAATTTTTGAGCGCGAAACGCGCCTTTTTTTGGGCCTGCTTGTAAATTCTTTCGACTTGTTTCTCGGTATATGTTTGGGGCGAATCGGGCGAGGTCGAGAGGCGAGCCGCAAGGGCCGCGTAGGTTAACTTGGCGCCGAAAGCGTCGAGGCGCGCCGTAAAAACGTCGAATTCGAGCGGCGTTAGCGATTCTTGAATTTGGCGAACCAATTTGTCGAACGCGTCTTGACCGACGATTTCGGCGATAAAATCGTCCGCGCGGAAAGGTTCGGGCGCGTCGTCTTGACCGGTTAACTCTTTGCTCGGTTTGAGTTTCGCGAGGAGCGCCCATTGGAGCGCGGCGCGGGAATAGGCGATAAAATTGCCGAGTTCTTCAAAGCGAATGATTTTGGCCGGATCGTGATACCACCAAGCGAGCAACTCCGCTAAGTATTGGTTCACAAGGCTTATGGTGTCGATATCCGGAATTTGACCTTTTTCGCGTTTGTAACGCCGCGCGATTTCCGCGAACTCGCCGTACATTTTCTGGTTCAAAAGGAGATTGAAGATTTTAGCGCGTTCCGCGGGAGTCGTCGCTTGGATGAAGCGAGCGCGAAGTTCGCGGTATTCTTGGGGCGAAATACCAAAGCGATCGTTGGAGGCGGACATAGGGCGGTTCCTTGAGTATTGGAAGGAGAGCGAAACGGCGTTGTTTACGTCGCGAAAAAATTTTGGAAAAAACGAAATTTTTCGCGTTATTTTGGTCGGAAACGCGCTTGGGGCCGCCTTTATATAGAAAGAAGAAGGAATTGAAGTTGCGATTTTAACGATTAGGCGCCGAATTGAGCGCAAAATTTCCTCCGTTTCAACGATTATATGAGAAATTGGCGATGACGCAAGAAGCCCCTAAGGAATTATTTTCGAACGAACGCGTCGAGGCGGCGTTGGCCGAGTTTCGGCGCGGATTGGCGACGATTTCGTTAAGCGATTGGAAAAAAGAGACGCTCTTAACGGCGATGGAGGACGCGGCGCGGTCGAGCGCGTTGCCGGAAAGCGAGGAGCGAACGTTTTGCGGCAAAGCGTTGGCCGAGTTCGAGTTCGATCGCGAGGCGCCGCCGACGAACTGCTTCGAACAAACGCTTTGCGAGTTGTCGTTCGAGTTGCGCGAGACTCGGCTCGACGCGGTTGCGCCGTCGTTGCGCGAGTTGCGCCGACGTTGGAGCGAAAACGGCGAAAGCGGCGAAAGCGGCGAAAGCGGTGAAAACGGCGAAAACGGCGAAAACGGCGAAAACGGCGAAAACGGCGAAAACGGCGAAAACGGCGAAAACGGCGAAAGCGGCGAAAGCGGCGAAAGCGGCGAAAGCGGCGAAAGCGGCGAAAGCGGCGAAAACGGCGAAAGCGGCGGCGGTCTCTTTGGCGGCGATATCGACGAAAGCGAGAACGGCGGCGCTTCGCGTTGGGGGAACGGCGACAATAAAAACGGCGGAGGCGCCCCAAGCGGTCAAAATCTTGCGGAACCGCGCGAGGGCGACCGCGTTCGCATTATTGTCGAGTTGGCGACCGGCGCGACGGCGTCGGCGGATTACGTCGTCGACGCGACGGTCGGGCGCGGCGGGCAAAAACGGGTTTTCTCGCTTCGGCAAGAGGGAACAGGCCGACGTTTAGCGTTGAAGCAAGCGTTGAAGAGCGGGCGAGCGACGCGTCGAGCGTTCGCGCAAGAGGCGAAAGCGCAAGGGCTTTTGGAACACCCGAACATCCCGACGCTCTTTTGGGCCGACGCGTTGCAGAACGGCGACCCAAACGAACCGCCGATCTTGATCGAAAGTTTTGTTCCCGGCGAACCTTGGAGCGCCCGAGCGTTCGACCTCAAAAGTCGCGACGAAAATTTGGCGATTCTATTGAAAATCGCGACGATTATGACGTACGTTCACCGCGAAGCCGGCGTCGTGCATCGCGACCTGAAACCGGCGAACGCGATGCTTGGAAAGTACGACGAAATCTACCTTTGCGATTGGGGGTTGGCGCTTTTGGCGGGGAAGGACGAGGGCGCGTCGCGGAGCGGCGGAACGTTGGCGTACGCCGCGCCGGAGCAGCTGCGAGGAGAGACGGTCGACTTCCGCGCCGACGTTTACGCGCTCGGCGCAATCTTGTACAAGATTCTGACCGGCGTCGCGCCGCACGAAGCGACCGGCAAATACTCCTTAAAGGCGCTTTTCGAGCGAGCGAAGCAAGGCGCGTTCGACATGTTGGCTCCGGACGCGGGGCCGGCGGAGTTGCGGATCGTCGCCTTAAAAGCTTTGTCGCGCGACCCGGCGGATCGATACGCCGACGCCGGCGAGTTCGCGGAAGCGTTGACGACCTATTTGCGCCGTTCGAAAATTTGGGAGCGGTTTGAAAAATTGACGTTTCGTCTCGCTTGCTTGCGCGAAGAATTCGGGACTGCCGAAAGTTTGTTGAAAACGAAAGAAAAGCGCGACGTTTGGGCGGTTCGCCTCAATACGAGCGCCGCTTTTTTGAACGAACTAACGACGCTTCGCAAGGAAACGGACGATACGCCGACGAAGGACGCGAGCGAGCGCGAGCTAAGGTTGACGCTCTTGGACGCCGAGATTAACGCGCGGATTTTTCTGCTCGACAAAACGATTCAGCTGAAAGACTTCGCGACCGCGACCGCCTTGGCGAAAGAGCAGTTAAGCGCGGTGAAAAGGCGTTTTGACCTATCCGGCGACACGGCGACGTACAATAAAGACGCGAGAATATATCAAAGACAGCGCAACGAGATTCAAGAGGGCGTCGATAATTTGACGTCGGCGAGCAAGTATCAAGTTCTGTTTTATGTTTTGATTCCCGTGCTGGTTTTATCCTTAATGTTCTGGATTTTTGCGGCCTTTGTAAAGGAGGAGAGGACGACTTCTTATGGTTCGAGCAATAATCGAGTCGTAACGCCTTACGTTTCAACAGATTATAAGACGCCGCCGATTGTTTATCGCGACTTCGACTTAGCGGAGTCTTCCGCAAAAAAGAAGGAAGCGGAGTCGCGGTTGGCCGAAACGGAAGACTGGCAGGCGACGCTGGGAATGCTGTTGGCAATTAGCAGATTGGAAAACAAACTCGACGAGTCCGAATTAAACCTTCTTGAACGGGAAGCCGACTTAAACGTCGCGAACGAAACGATTCGCAAACTTCGGCAACAACTCGCGGAAACGGAGGCCGCCGCGTCGCCGTTTGAAAGCGACGAAGCGGAAGCCGCCGACGCCG
>JAFTUJ010000489.1 GCA_017466305.1 Thermoguttaceae bacterium | reverse complement strand
GCCGAAAACGCGAATTACTTTAAGTCGGTGATGACGGGCCCGCGATTGGCGCAGCTTTTGCGGGACACTTATCTTAAAATGCCGCAATATTCCGACGCGGCCAACAACGAAGAAGTGTCGGCGCGGCTCGACGCGCAAATTTGCGAACGCTTGAAAGGGACGCTCGTCGGCCCGGACGGCAAAAGCGCCGCGATGATCATCACCTTGAATAAAGGGAAACGCGACGGCAAGAGTTTGAAAGCCGTTCTTGAAAAGATTCGGCGATTGTCGGTCGAATCGGGGTTGCCGGACACGGCCGAAGTCAAATCCGGTTCCGTCGCGCGCCAAATGGTCAAAAACTTTGTCGGGGTTGTCGACGAAATGGTTCACGGGCGCACGGTGCGGATGGACGGCGTCATTTTGGGCGGTCCGCCGGTCGACAACGTCGCGCTCGACGTCGAAGGGTCGCGCACGCTCATTCGTTTGGCCGGGCTTTGCGCGATCGTCGGCGTTTCGATCGCGTTCGCGTGTTTGCGCAGCATTCGCTTGACGATGTTCGTCTTTTGGATTTCGGCGCTTTCGGCGGGCGTCGCGTTGGCGCTCGTTTCGCTGACCGGCGGCACTTGCGACTCGATTTTGTTGAGTATGCCGGCGTTGGTGTACGTCTTGGGGATGTCCGGCGCCGTTCACCTAATCAACTATTATCACGACGCGATTCGAGAGGGCGGCTTGAACGGCGCGACGGAGCGGGCGGTGCGACACGCGTTCACCCCCTGTTTCTTCGCGCAGTTGACGACCGCGCTCGGGCTGGGCTCGCTCTTTGCCGGGCGGTTGGTTCCGATTACGAAGTTCGGGTTTTACTCGGCGGTCGGCGTGTTGTTGACGTTGGTTCTTTTGTTCCTTTATTTGCCGGCGTTGCTTTATTTTTATCCGTCGAAAAAATTCGCGGCGCAACACGGCGGGAAGGGCGTCAAAGTCGGCGACTCTTTATTCCGCAAGTTTTGGGACGCGCTCGGCGGATTTATTATCCGGAACAACTGGCTCGTTATCGGCGCTTGCGCGGCGTTGATGATTTACCTCGGCTCTTACCTGCCGTATATTAAAACGTCGGTCAAGATGATGAGCTTCTTCTCGGACGACGCGGAGATTATCAAGCATTACGGCTGGCTTGAGGAAAAACTCGGCCCGTTGGTGCCGATGGAAGTAACGATTTGTTTCGATAACGAGAAAATGAATCGATATTCTTTCGGGACGGCGGAACGACTCGCGTTGATCGGTTCGTTGAGCGAAAAGTTAAAGACGGAACTTAAAGACGACGTCGGCGGAACGCTTTCGGTCGCGCTCTTCGCGCCGGAGGTCGACGCGTCGCGCGGCGGCATTACCGGCTTGACGACCTCGACCGTCGTCGGGAAGGCGATCGACGACGCCCGCGACGAACTGCGCGATTATCTCGCGATCGAAGGAAATCCGACGCTTGCGGAATTGACGGCGTTTCTCGAAGAAAGAACGACGGCGGAGCGAAAAGCGTTCGACGAACGCGCCGCCGCGTTTGAAACGACGCTGCGCGAAACCGCCGGGCCCGACGCGACGTTGGAGGCCGCGTTGGAAGCGTTGAAAACGGCGGAAGAAAACGACGGCGACGTTGAAGAACGGTTCGCGCCGTTCGTCGCGCAATTGAGAGATTGGAGCGCCGACGCAAGCGCGAACGAAGCGCTCGGCGCCGAATTCGACGCGTTGAAAAAATGGCGCGAATACTTGGAATCGGAAGGCGTCGCCGACTTGCAAACGCTTTTGACCGCGACCGGCGCCGACCGAACGCTGCGAAAAATGACGCCGGAAGAACAAAACGCGTTGCGCGACGCCGCGAAACGTTGGCAACGCGAACGCGGCGTCGAAGGTTGGCGGATCAGCGTCCGCGTTTGGTCGCTGAAAAAAGACATCGACTATTCGGCGTTCATCGACAACGTGAAGAACGTCGTCGAACCGACGTTGGCGGAAGTTTCGCTGACGTTGACCGAAGGAGAAAACGCCGAAGCGAAGATCGAGGCGACCCGCGCTTACGTCGCCGCGAATCTGCCCGAGGGCGAGCCGAAACGCGTTAAAGACGACGAAGTCGCTCGCGACGCGCAATTCTTGACGCGCGAGTTCGTCTTGCAAGACCTCTCCGACGCGGAAAAAGCCGACTTGCAGGCGTCGATGGGCGTCGATCACGAGGCCGACTGGATTTACCCGGCGGGTTTCGCGGCGAAATATACCGGGATGGTGCCGCTCGTTTATAAAACGCAACACGAGCTGATCGCCGGGTTGACGTCGAGTTTGGTGATGGCGTTCTTCCTGATCGCGTTCGTCTTTATTTTCCTGTTGCGCAGCGTGCCGGCCGGTTTCATCGCGATGATTCCGAACATTTTCCCGGTCGTGGTCGTGTTCGGCTTTATGTCGTGGGCCGGGATTTTGGTCGACGTCGGGACGATGATGACGGCGTCGGTTGCGCTTGGCGTCGCGGTCGACGACACGATGCACTACCTGACGTGGTTCTCCGAGGGCGTCGCGTCCGGAATGAAGCCGAAAGAGGCGGCGCTGAACGCGTATCGTCGGTGCGCGCCGGCGATGACGCAGTCGACGCTGATCGCCGGGCTCGGGCTCTTCTGCTTTGCGTTTAGCACCTTCGTGCCGACGCAGCGTTTCGGGATTTTGATGCTCGCGATTTTGGCGACCGCGTTGATGGGCGACTTGATTTTCCTGCCGGCGCTTTTGACGTGCAAACCGTTCGGGCGCTTCTTCGCGCGTCGCCGTATCGGCGTTCGTCGCGGTTTGGAAGCGGCGCAAGAGGCGGACGCGTCGTAAACGTCGGACACCTCGGAAACGTCTGAAACGGCGCCAGACGCGGACGCGGACGG
>JAFTUJ010000488.1 GCA_017466305.1 Thermoguttaceae bacterium | reverse complement strand
TTGGACGCCGCGTTTGCTTTCGCCGACGCGGAGCCGAACGCGTTCGCCGTCGAGCCGGTCGACGACGCGACGGCGGCGGTTAAGCGTTTAGCGTGTCGGGGGTCGCGTCCTCGACTTGGCCGGTTTCTAGGTCGAAGATTTTTTTCTTCCCGTTAAGGTCGTTCATTCGGAGCAGAAAGCGACGCGGCGTCAACCATTGAATCGAGTGAAAATAACTCTCGACCGCGTTGTAATCGCAACGTATCGACGAGAGAAAAACGCGCTGCAAAACCTTCTTCGAACGGTATTTGCCGACGAGAACGTAAATATCGATACGGCCGACGCTCCACTCGAAATAAAAGCCGATTTTGAACGCCTTGTCGGGCGTGTGCGTCGCCTTGGGATAAATCGACTTCGGAACGTAATCGACGTCCCTAAACGCCTGAAACGCTCGCCGTATCGGCTCCGCGTTCCAAGCGTAGAGCGCGCAGAGATCGACGAGTTCGCGTTCGCACGTTTCGGCCAACATTCGACTCTTTTCGCGATCGTCCGCCTCCAAGACGTAACGCCGAAAATCGAAGTAAGTATTGACGATAATAGCGTTTAAAAATCCTTTATATTTGTCCGCGCGATACTCGAAGTAAGGCTCTTCGCGGGTTGCGACCGCGTACTTCCCGTCGACCGGCTCGTGCGGAATCAAATTGACGATAGCGGTTCCAAAACTGTTCGTCAACACTTGACGACGCAACGCGAATTGCAAAAAACACGTCAAATGCGTCGTTTGCCAGTCAAACTTTTGACAAAATTGACGCGGATAATAGTCGACGTCGGCGATCGTATCGTCGACGTAAACGCGAATATCGCTCAACCACTTGCGCTTTTCCCAAGGCGTAGGGAGTTCTTGCATTTTAGGCGTCCTTTCTTAAGGAGGAAAATCTCGCGTCTTGGGCTCGACTATTTGCTCGGGCCAAAAGGATTTGTTCCTTTCGACGATTTATCGCCGAGCGCGCGTCCGTCCGATTTTCATTCGTCGTCTTCCTCCTCGTCGTCCTCCTCTTCTTCCTCGTCGCATTCGTAAAGACCGTCGAGGAATTCTTGAAGGCTGTCGGCGCATTTGTAACAATTCGAACGGTCGGCGTAAGTTTCGGGCGATTCCGTTTCGTGATTCCAATACCAAACGCTTCCGGCTTCGTCGCCCGTCAGAAGATAACAAATCGCGTCTCCGAACGAACCGTATCCGATCGGGAGCAAATCGTCCGGAATACGTCCGCGGTAACATTTTAAGGTTTCGAGATAACCGTCGCCGCGTCCGCCGAAAAATCCGAAACATTCGTCGTTTTCGGCGTCGGGGCAATCGAGAATATCAAAACCGCCGGGCTCGGGATACGTCGCCGCGGCTTCGATAAGGAAGTTTTTCAGTTCGGCGGGAAGTTCCGTCGCCAATTCTTTTTCGAGCGCCGCGACGTCCGCGAGAATTTCGTCGCGCGACGGACGGAATTTTTCTTTGACGATAAGTTCCATTTTGAAGACCTTTCGTTACGTCGATAAGTTAACGTTTCGATTACGACGCGTCGTTTCCCGTCTCGCGCCGCCTCGACGTTTTCGACGACGCCGGTTAGCGTCGCCCGAGCTAACGCGCTCGTTTTCGGGAGTTCCAGTCAAATTTCGACGTTCGACGGCGCTTCCGGCGAAACCGGTCGCGACGAACCTCGGCGCTATTCAGTATAGCGCTTTCGACGTCGACGTTCAAGCAAAAAGAAAAAAAAGCGAAAAAACCTTTTCGTCCGCCAAAACGCCGTCGGCAACGCGTCGACTCGGCGCCGGTTTCGCCGGAAGCGCTTGCGTCGACGAGCGGAAAGGTCGCGTCGGGAACCAAGAAGAAACCGAAAAAACGCGTCCGCGGAACGTCGGTTCGGACGCTTTAACCGGAACGGCCCCGCTCGCCGACGCGTCCTCCTAAGAAACGCCGCCCGATTAACGGGAGTCGCCGCCGTTCGCCCCCCAACCGCGCCCCGTCGACGCAAAAAAAAGGACGCGTCCGACTCGACGCGCCCTCCCAAGCAAAAACAACGCAACCCTTTATTTGACGGGGGTTAACGCCGCTCGATCAAAAACCGCGAGCGGCGCGAACGTCGTCGAAATCGCGGAGATGATAGTCGATTCCAACGTAATCGAGCGTTCGGCAAAGCGCCCGCAACGCGACGCCGAGACCGTCGCAACCGCTGAAACCGCCGAACTGACCGCCGCCTTTGACGTGCGGTTCGAGGTCGACGAAGACGCCCGGAACGCCGCGCGTTTTCAGGTTTTCCGTCAGCGACGGCGCGATCTTGGCGAAGTCGCGCAAAATCGCCTCGTGTCCGGAGTAACCGCGGTCGCAGGGGACGAACCCCTTCATCTTCTCTTCGTCTTGACGGCCGCCCTTATCTTCGACGACGGTTTTGACGTAATCCTTGATGTGCAGCCAACCGAGCCCCGGCTTCATCGCTTCGTATTGCTCGTAAATTTCGGCGGTCGTATACCCTTGAACGACGAGGTTCGCCGCGTCGAAGATCAGCTTCATCGCCGGATGATTGACTTGACGGTAAATTTCCGCCAAAATCCAGCCGTTGCAACCGATAAGGTTCGCCTCGACTTCCAGCCCGAACGTCAAGTCGGAGCGATGGCACGTCTCGGCGATTTTCCCCAAACGGTCGACCGCTTGCGAAATATACTTTTTCGGGTCGTCCCCCTTCGGTTGGTAGAACGAGAACCCGCGAATCAGCTTCGTTTCGAAGAGGTGCGCGACGTCGCAAACGCGCTTGACGTCCTTTTCGAGGTATTCGTCGAACGGAACGTAACGGTCGTTCGAGCCGTCCTCCACGTCGAGCAATTTCACCTTGCCGATCGGCGACCCGATCGACGAAACGTTAAGCCCGTAATCGTTCTGAACTTCAATAACGCGGCGAATTTCGTCGGTCGTCAGCGCCATCACGTTCTTCACGCCGTCGCCGAGGTTCACAAAGCGGACGCTATAATATTGCAAGCCGAGCGCCGCGAAGGTCGCGAACTGCTCGACGAGCGTCTTTTCGTTGGAGCATTCGTCGGCGAACCCGGTCAAAATCACTTGCGGTTTCAGCGTTTTCTTAATCGTCATCGCGTTCGTCTCCCCTCGCGGTTTCGGTTTTGACTTAAAATTTAATTGGACGCTCGGCGGCCCGCGACGCTAAATAAGCGCCGTTCGCCGCGTTCTTCGCTAAATCGGCGTCGTTTTCTTAGGTCAACCGCCGATTTAACGACCGACGTTCAACTTTTGACGCGCCAAGAGAAGCGCGACGAGCGTTTTCGCGTCGACGATTTCCTCGGCGGCGATCATCGCGTCGATTTCGTCCCAAGTTTTCGGGCTCGGCTCGATTTTTTCGCCGTCTTCGAGCGCGGTTTCGCCCGGCGTCAAGTCGGTCGCCAAATACAGAATCAGCTCTTCCTGCAGAATCCCCGGCGACGAGTAAATCGCGGTCAGCCGCTCGACTTTTCCGGCGGAATACCCGGTTTCCTCGATCAATTCCCTCGTCGCCGTTACAAGCGGTTCTTCGCCGACTTCGCGCGTTCCGGCGGGAACCTCGAAAATCGTTTTTTGCAACGCGACGCGGTATTGTTCGATCAGCAAAACCCGCCCGTCCGGCAAAATCGGCACGATCGCCACCGCGCCGGGATGTTTCACCACTTGACGCTTCAACATTTTCCCGCTTCGCCCGACTTGCGTCCGCTCGACGACCTTAAAAATTCGCCCTTCGAACAAAATCGGTTCGCCGTCCGGCGTTTTATTTGTCGCGTCCATCGATTTGCTCCGCCCCCGCAATTTATTGCCGCGTTAAAACTAAAAACGCGACAGAAACAACGTCGTTTCGAGGAGCCGCGCGCTCCCCTTTAGCGTTCAGTATACCCCGCCGCGCTTCGAAAGTCAACGACTCGACGCGATTCTTGGCCGAAAAGCCGCCCTTTCCTTCTTCGGCGGAACAGTTTTAACGGTTAACCAAACCTTGTCAACTTCGTTAAACGCGCCGACTAGCAAAGATAGACAAACGTTAACGTTTTTCCGCCGCCGTCTCTCGTCCCTCGGCGCGAGCGTCCCAACGTTTAATTTCGCCAAAATCGTTCGCAAAAAAGTTCGAGCCGCCGTCGGGCGAAAAAGCGACCGCGTCGATCGACGCGACGTCCGGCGCCGTTTCCCGCAACGTTCGATGCGCCGCGCCCTTGCGAATACTCCAAAGGAGAACGCGTTTTCCCGTTCCGGTCGCCGCCGCCGCTTTCATTCCGTTCGGCGAAAACGCGAAGTCGGAAACGTCGCTCTCATGTTCCCCCAATTCGACGAGAAGCCGCCCGTTCGCCGCTTGCCAAAGCGAAACGTAACGCGGGTCGATTCTCGCCGCGAAAATCTGCCCGTTCGGCGAAAATCGGCAAAAACGCCGCGAAACCGGCCCCGAAACGGCAATTTGCGCAACTTCCAACGCTTGCAACGGTTTTTTCGCTTTTTCCCAATCGACCGTTTCCGGAACGCTTAAATCCCAAACGACGATCTTAAATCGGGGAATAAAATGGGAACGACCGTTAAAATCGGCGCCGTTGTTCGTCCCGCCGTCCCCCAATTCCGCGACGTCGCCGTTTTCGCCATATTCGTCGGCCTCCTTATTTTCGCCGTTTTCGCCATATTCGCCAACTCCCCTATTTTCACCGTCTTCGCCATTCCCCGCGTCTTCGCTCTTCGGCGGCGTTTCCTCGACCAACGTCGCGACCAAATCGCCGGCGGGCGAAACGGCCAAAACGTCGACGACGCGCCCTCCGATCGTCTCGTTGGAAGTCGATTCGGCGAACGTCAACTTGACCGACTTCGGAAAACGAACGACGCGTCGCCGATCTCGCCGCAAAGTCAACGCCCATTCGCCGATCGTTAAACTTTCGCTCTCTTGTGCGACCGCGTCGCTTTCGCCGTTCCCCCCAATCTCCCCGTTTCGTCCGACGCGACCGACGACCCAACGAGCGTTCGGCGACAGCCAAACCGATTCGGCCCCCTTCGCCGCCTCCGAAATTTTCAGTCGCGTCGCGCTCTCCTTTTCGGAACTCGCCGCGACGTTCGCCCCTTCGAAAGCCCGAGTCGCCAAGACCGTTCGCGTCGCGGGAACCAAGACGCTCGTTTCCCGCCATCCGGCGCTCCGAACGCCGACGTTCGCTTTTTCCGCCGCCGACGTCGCGCTCGCCGACGCGATTCCCGTTCCTCCGTTTTGAACGCCGGAAACGCCGACGGTCGTCGCGAAACCGCGAAATTCGCTCGACGACGCGCCTAAAGCGTCCCGCGTACTCCCCTCCGAGACCGCCGCAAACGTCCCGTCGCGCTCAATCTCGCGAACCGTCCAAAAAACGCGCGTTCCGGCGTCGTCGAAAGTCGCCGAATCGACGACGCTTAACTCGGTCGCGTCAAACGCTTCGCGGCGCGCCTCCAAAAATTCGACGTTCCAAAGTTCGAGAACGCTTCCGCTCTCCGCCGCCTCCGTTCGAACGCCCCCGGACGCGAAAAAATCGGAATACGCGTCGTCCGGCAAATCGTCAAAATCGCGCAACTTTACCAAAATACGCTTCGAATTTTTCGCAACTTCCATTCGCTCGACGCGTCCGTCGACTCGAAGCGTCGTTTCCGTTTGCGACAGCGCGTTAACCGCCGCGTCGTTTTTCTTTTCGCGTCTCAAAAAACATTTTGTCCCGCGAACGCATCCGACTTCGCCCCCGAAACACGTCGCGCCGACGCCGGCCAACGCCCATTTCAGGAAGGCGCGACGAGTCCGCAAAATCGGCGCGTTCGTTTTTACCGGTTCGTTTTTTTTCTCGTTCGCTTCCGTTTGCCGTTTGGCGAGCGCGTCGTTGATTTCGCGTTTTGTCATTATTAATTAATACGTTTTAACGGTCGTTGCGTCGGGCGCGTTTGCGTTCGCCGTTCTTCGACGAGAGCGCCTCCCGTCAAGATACCGAAACGCGCCTCGTTCGTCAAGGGAAATTTTAACGCGTTAATCGTTTTACCAAGCGCAAAAGCCGCGACGCTCTTCTTCGCGCCGCGCGCTCGCCCCTCAAACTCAACGCGTTTCCCCTATTTTATCCTTTCTTCACGTTCAATTTACGGTTTTCAAAAAAAAGGAGGCGCCGTCGACGCGTCCGCTTGCGCAAACCCAAGAAGCGGTTATAATGAAAGAGCGGCGGATTGGAATCCCGTTCGCGCCTTCGTTCGATTTGCCGACGAGACCGTCGCCCAACCGAACGCAATTCGAGCTTTCAACGCGATTTTCCCCGACGCGGCGTTTCCCGTTTTTTCGCGTCGCGCCAAGTTTTACGCTTCAAAATCGCTTTATCGTTTGATTTCATCGGAGAGTTTTATGTCCGTCGTTAGAACGCGTTTCGCGCCGAGTCCGACCGGTTACCTTCACATCGGCGGCGTCCGCACCGCTCTTTTTTGCTACCTGTTCGCGAAAAAACACGCCGAGGGCCGCTTCGTCCTCCGCATCGACGACACCGACCAACAGCGGAACGTCCAAGAGGCGTTGGCGCCGATTCTCTCCGGCTTGAAATGGCTCGGCATTAATTGGGACGAAGGCCCGGAAGTGAACGGCCCGTTCGCGCCCTATTATCAATCGCAACGCGCCGACAAGTACCAAGCGGCGGTCGACAAACTCCTCGCCGACGGGTTCGCTTACCGCGACTACTCCCGTCCGGAAGAACTCCAAGCGGAGCGCGAGGAAGCGCAAGCCGCGAAGCGCACGTTCGTTTACAGCCGTCGCTTTATGGCGGAGACGGAAGAGGACTGCCGCCGTTTCGAAGCGGAAGGCCGCCAAGGCGTCGTCCGTTTGAAGATTCCGCGCGAAGGCTCGGTCGTCGTTCACGACCTGATTCGCGGCGACGTCGAGTTCGAATGGGCGCAAGAGCAAGACCACGTCATTCAACGCGCCGACGGTTCCTGCCTCTACCACTTGGCGAACGTCGTCGACGACTACGACCTCCAAATTACGCACGTTATTCGAGCGGAAGAACACCTTTCGAACACGCCGCGCCAAATCTTCATCGCGCAATCGCTCGGTTATCCGCTCCCGCAATACGCGCACCTTCCGTTCGTCGCGGAGCCGGGGAGCAAGACGAAGCTGAGCAAGCGCAAGCTCGACAAATACCTCAAAAACCGCGACTTCGCCAAGCTCGTCGAGCAAGGCAAGAAGATCGCCGACCGCGTCGGATTGGCGACGACCGCCGACGGTTTCAACCCGGTCATCGTCGACTTCTACCGTCAAGTCGGCTACCTCCCGGAAGCGATCGACAACTACATCGCGCTTCTCGGCTGGGCGCTCGACGACAAATCGGAGTTCTTCTCGCTGAAAGAGTTGCTCGACCTCTTCACGTTGGAAGGCGTTACTAAAGCGTCGGCGTCGTTCGACCCGGCGAAGCTTTTCGCGTTCCAAGAAAAGCACATGGCGGAGCTTCCGGCGGCGGAAAAATACGCTCGCGTCTTGCGTTACCTGATCGCCGCGAAGTTGGTCGAAGCGCCGGAATACGCCGACGCGACCTTTGAAGCGCTCCCGGAACTCGCTCCGGCGGAAACGGTCGTTCGTCTTCCTTGGACGGACGCGCTCTCCCCGGAAGCGGTTAAGGCGACGATCGAAAAGACCGTCGCGGCGGCGGGCGACCGAATCAAAGTCTCCGGCGACGTTCTCGATTTCGACGAATTTTTCACCGACGACGCCGCTTTCCCGATCGACGAAAAGGCTTGGAAGAAGCGAATCGTCGACGACGCGGACGCGGTCGGGCGCCTCGCCGACTTCCTCGCCGAACTGGAAGCGATTCCGGAAGCGGAGTTCGTCGCGGAAACGCTCGACGCCGCGTTGCACGCCTTCCTTGAAAAGCGCGAACTGAAACCGGCGCAACTGATTCACGCGCTCCGCGTCGCTTCGACCGGCAAGGGCGTCGGCGTCGGGATGTTCGACGCGCTCGCGATTTTGGGCAAAGACCGCGCGACGAAGCGGATTCGCCGTTCGCTCGAACTCGCTCGCCAATAAGACGCGGCGACGTTAACGCCGTCGACTTAACGTTTTTAACGGTCGCGCCGACTTAACCGTCTCGACGACGGGCAAGTCGGCGTTTGGAAAGCGCGTCGGGGCCTTTTCTTCCGACGCGTCTTTCGCCGTTCTTTCGATCTTGCGCGACGCCGCTTTTTTTCGCCGCGTCGCGTTTCGTTCTTTTCTTGCGCCGACGGAAACCGCCGCCGGGAGCCGTCGCGTTTGCACGTCCTTTTTTCCGGAAAGGGCCGCCGATGTTCGCCGCGTTCCCCCGCTTCGCCGATGTTCGCCGTTTCGCCGATGTTCGCCGCTTCGCCGATGTTCGCCGTTTCGCCGATGTTCGCCGTTTCGCCGATGTTCGCCGCTTCGCCGATGTTCGCCGTTTCGCCGATTT
>JAFTUJ010000052.1 GCA_017466305.1 Thermoguttaceae bacterium | reverse complement strand
TTTAGGGGAAAATGGGGACAGTAAGGAGATTGAGGAAGACGCGTGAAAACGCGAAGTTGCGTCGTCGGCGGACACGTCGGGCCCGAACGTCGACTAGCCGAACGTTTTTCAAAGCGGCGACGCGGTCGCGACCGTCGGCGAAACGTCGATTAATGAAAACGGCGAGACGACGGCGCGCGTTCGTTTCGAGTTCGCGGAAGCGTTCGACGCGTTCGATTCGCATCGCGTTTGGTTTGATCGACGGGATTTCGGACTAATAATCGACGACGGCGACGATAAAGCGAATATTGTCGTCGGATTTGGCGGTTTGGGGAAAGCGGAAAAAACGGAAAAAACGGAAAAGACGAAAAAAACGGAGAAAACGCAAGGGAAGACGAACGAAGAGGAAACGGGCGCGGACGGACGGCGTTGGGCGGCGATTCGTTGGCGCGTTCGCGAACGTTCGGAACGCGGCGTCCTTTTCGAACTCGATTTTCCGAACGACGCGGCGTTGCGCGAAGCGGTCGCGGAGGGGCGAGCGCGGCTTTGCTGTCGGATTCCGCGTTTCTTTTTTTGGACGCGATTCGAGGTAGCGGGGGTTGAAAAAAGTAACGACGGCGACGCGTTTAACGATTTTAACGGCGACACGTCGGGGAACGCGCCGGAAATTAGAGAAGATTAAGCGTTTAAAATTCAAAATGGCGGCGGCGTTTTCTTGCCCGTCGCGGAAATAACGTCGACGCGGAAAGCGTTCGGCGTTTTTTTATTTCTTGCCGAATGAATTTTGGGGTAAAATATTCTTTTTGGCGTTGTTTGACTCGACGCGGCGAAGGCGACCGATTATACCGAACGCGGACGGCGGCGAAAAAGCCCTTTTCTTGATAAAAGCGACAATTTAAGGAGAATAAAGAGAATGGAGAAGAAACTAATGAGGAATAGGCGACGGTCGCGGGGGCGCGTCGTCGTTGCGGCGGCGTTTTGCGGCGTTTTTTTCGTCGGAGGGTTGGACGACGGCGCGTTGCGAAGCGTTAGAGCCGTTGGATTGAGGGAAGTAGGCGAAGCGAATGAAACGGGGGAAATAAGGAGAATGAGGGGAGTAAAGGAGACGCCTAAAATCAAAGAATCGGGAAGGAACGCTTGGGGAAACGAGTGGTTTGGGGGGGATAGAGGGATTTTAGCGACTCCGGCGTCGGAAACGCGGTTGAATGTTCGCGAGTTGCGGCCCGGCGATATTTTGGCGGCGCGTTGGGAAGAGGAAGAGCGAAACGAAACGCCCGGGTTTTGGAATCATCTCGCGATTGTCGGAACGGACGGAAAGAACGTCGTCGAAGCGCAAAAGTCGGCGGACGGCATCGTAACGGCGCCGATAAACTGCTTTTTAGCGCGGTATTCCGACGTTCGCGTTTTTCGGTTTTTTTGTTCGGAAACGGCGCGCCGAGCGGCGGAATTTGCGGAAACTCGAGTCGCGCTTGAAACGATTTTAACGCCGCCGTTGCGTTCGGACGGGGAAAAAGGAAGGGGGGAAATCGGAGAATCGGAAGGAAACAAAGGAAAACGAAGCGGACCGCGTTATTCTTGGAGCGCGTCGCTGGCGCCGAGGTTGCAAGAAGACGCGCCGACGGAAAATTGCGTTTCGCTTGTTCGACGAGCGTTTTGGAGGGCGACGGGCGTCGATTATCGCTGGAAAACGCCGGACGATCTGGCGCGTTGGGATAAGTCGGGCGATTTCGCGGAAATAGGACGACTTTAACGGCGAGCGGAGGGAAGAAGCGGGAAATAGGGAAGCGGCCAAACGTTAGAACGGCGCGAATAAAAAAGCGTTCCGCCCGGAAAGGAAACGGAACGGAACGCTTTTAAACGCGAAAAGAAAGGGCTTTTAAGGGCTTTTAACGGTTAAACGGGCGTTAAAATTGATGTAGCCGTTAAATCTGTTAAGTTTGTTGAAACCGTTAAATCCAGTCGAGCCCGATATCGAGAACGCGCGCCGAGTGGGTGATCGCCCCGACGCTAACGCGCTCGACGCCCGATTCCGCCTTGGCGCGAACCGTTTCGAGATTGACGCCGCCCGACGCTTCGAGTTCCGCCGTCGAGCCGGACGCGTCGCGCATCGCGACCGCTTCGCGCATCGTTTCCGGCGACATGTTGTCGAGAAGGACGACGTCCGGATTCTCCGGCAACACTTGCGCCAGCTGTTCGAGCGAGTCGACTTCGATCTCGAGCATCGGCGTGTTTTCCGTTCCGAAACGCGTTTCGAGGTATTTACGAGCGCGACGAACCGCTTCGCCCGGACCGAAGTCGGTAATGCCGCCGAACGCTAAGTGATTGTCTTTAATGAGGCTAGCGTCGTAAAGGCCGGAGCGATGGTTGCGCGCGCCGCCGCAGCGGACGGCGTATTTTTCGAGACGGCGCCAACCGAGCGTCGTTTTGCGGGTGTCGTAAATATTGGCGTTCAAGCCCGCGATCGCGTCGACGTAACGACGGGCCGCGGTCGCGACGCCGGAAAGTCGACCGACAAGGTTGAGAAGGAGACGTTCCGCCGTCAACATCGCAAGGGTCGGGCCGGAAATGACGCCGAGACGGTCGCCGCGCTCGACGGAAGTTCCGTCGTCGACGCAGCCTTCCCAATTTAACCGTTCGTCGACCATCTTGATTAAGCGGTCGGCGAAAACAAGACCGGCGACGACGCCCGTTTCCCGAGCGACGACCGCGGCGCGACCCGGAACGTCGTCCGAAATCAACGCGAGGCTCGTCAGGTCGCCGTCCGTTTGCGAATCTTCGCGAATCGCGATCGCGATCAACGCCTCCATATCGCGGCTCAAATCTTCGTTGTAAACCGTTTGATTAAAATCTTTTTTTTCCGGGGCCATTTTTCGACTCTCGAACGGGAAAGAGGGGAAAGGAGGACGCGTCGGAAGCGTTAAAATGCGAAAGACGCGCAGAATAAGAGGGCGAACGAACGCTCGAATCGACGACGCCGAGGAGAACGTTCGACGCGAACACAAAAAAACCGCTCCTAAGAGCGGTCGTAATGACCCCAACGGGAATCGAACCCGTATCGCGGCCTTGAAAGGGCCGTGTCCTAACCGTTAAACGATGGGGCCTTAGGAAGTTTCAAAAATCGGCGTTTTTCGCTTTCCGCCGCGCCAAACTAACGCCAACGCAGATTAACCGCTAACGCAAGTCGACTTTCCAAACGGAAAAGTTGAAAACGTCGAATGACCCCAACGGGAATCGAACCCGTATCGCGGCCTTGAAAGGGCCGTGTCCTAACCGTTAAACGATGGGGCCTTAGGAAGTTTCAAAAAGTCGGCGTTTTTCGCTTTCC
>JAFTUJ010000487.1 GCA_017466305.1 Thermoguttaceae bacterium | reverse complement strand
CGCGAACGGGCGCGTTACGAAGTCGCGAACAACTGCTACGCGACCGGGCTCGGACTGACGATCGCCAACGCCGTCGTCGGGAGCGGCCCGCGTTTGCAAATTGTCGACGCCGACGACCGAACGCGCCGCGACCGGCAACAAATCGAGTGGGCGTTTTGCGAGTGGAGCGAGGAAATTCGGCTCGCCGAGAAGTTGCGGGCGATGCGGTTCGCGCGTTACCAAGACGGCGAAGCGTTCGCTATCCTCTGCAATAATCCGGGTTTGCCGGGTCGAATCAAGCTCGACGTCGTGCCGCTCGACGCTGAGCGCGTTTGCGCCGACTACTACCGTCCCGACCCGCGCGACGTCGACGGTATCGCGCTCGACGATTTCGGCAACCCGGTTTCCTACCGCGTCGCGACGTCGCACCCCGGCGACCTCGGTTTCGACCCGGATCGCTTCGGGACGTCGCAACGTCGGAGCGCTTCCTACTTCAACGACGCCAAGGTTTACGACGCGAAAGACGTCGTCCATTGGTTCCGACGCGTTACGTCGGAGCAACACAGGGGAGCGCCCGAAATCGCCCCGGCGCTGCGTCTTTTCGCGCTCCTTCGACGGTACACGTTAGCTGTTGTAACGGCGGCGGAAGTCGCGGCGGATTTCGCCGCCGTTATCACCAGCGATGAAATTCCCGGCGGAACGTCGGCGGCGGACGAGGAAGGGGAAGCCGAATCCCTCGCTTGGTTCGAAGAGGTGCCGATCACGCGCGGCGCGATGTTGAAGCTCCCGGAAAACAACGAGGTTTCGCAGTTGAAAGCGGAGCAACCGACGACGACTTACCCCGATTTTAAGCGCGAACTTTTGTCGGAAATCGGTCGGGCGCTTCAAGTTCCGGTCAACCTCGTTTCCGGCGACAGCGCGAAACACAACTACGCGTCCGGACGGCTCGACTGCCAAGAGTTCCACAAGATGATTCGGCTCGACCAGCAGGCGGCCGGAATCGCGGTGATGAGGCCGATTTTCTACGCTTGGTTCGACGAATACGCGGCGCTCGAACGTTCGCAAGGGCGGCAAACGCCGAAACGACCGGTCGTTACGTTCCAATGGGACGGCTTCGAACACGTCGACCCGGTGAAGGAGGCGGACGCGCAGGCGATTCGATTGCAGTCGATGACGACGACGCTCGCCGACGAATACGCGAAAATGGGGCGGGATTGGGAAGACGCGCTTATCCAGCGCAAGCGCGAACTCGATAAAATGCGGGAGTTAGGTTTGACGCCGGAGCAAGTCGCGCCGCCGCCCGCCGACCAAAAAACTCGAAAGAACGACGACGAAGAAGGAGACGACGATGAGTAATAAACCCGACTTAACAGCTTCGAAAGTGCGACTTTACGGCGAACCGTTCGAGTGCAAACAAGTCGAAGGCGACGCCTTGCCGCGCTTCGAAATCGTCGCGTACACCGGCGCCGTGATGGAAGTCGGCGGATACGGGAAGGTGATCGTCGACCTCGCCGGGATTTCGTTCGCAAGTCCTAAGATTCCCATCGTTTACGGTCATATCGTCAAGTGCGGAATCGGACACGTCGAGAAGAGCGAAATTCGCGACGGCGCGCTCGTTTTGGAGGGCGTCGTTTCGCGCCAAACCGAGTATGCGAAGG
The DNA here is from genome assembly GCA_017466305.1 of Thermoguttaceae bacterium. Lineage (GTDB taxonomy): Bacteria > Planctomycetota > Planctomycetia > Pirellulales > Thermoguttaceae > RUG369. The sequence goes on along the minus strand of JAFTUJ010000487.1, from coordinate 1,474 downwards.
ATTTTACGTCGAGCGCGAAGAACGGTTTCCCTTGGCAAGCGTCCATCGGGGGAACGCCGCTCGAAGTCGAATTTTTGAACGACGACGCGACCGCCGTCGTGAACGGTCGCACGGTCGACGCGTCCGTTACTATCATCCGCAAAATCAGTCTTTACGAAACTTCCGTCGTGGAGTTCGGCGCGGACGGCGCGACTTCCTCGACTATCAAATGTTCGATTATCAACCCGCAAGGAGGAAACGATAATATGTCGAGTATTACCGATACCCAAACGCCGATTCCGCAACCGCAAACCCCGGTCGAACCGCCGGTTAACGAGCCGACTCCGACGCCGCAAACTCCGCCGACCGGAGCCGTCGACTTTGGCGCGACGCGGCGTCAATACGCCGAGGAACATCGGCGAATCGCCGCGATTCGGAAACGCGGCGCCGATATGGATCCGGAAGTCGTCGCGCAAGCCATCGAAGAAGGGTGGAGCGAAGAAAAGTTCGACGTCGAGTGTATGCGAACCGAGTTGGAGCGATTTCGCGCGAGCCGTCCGACGGCGCCGCCGCTCCATTATTCGCAACCGGCGAGCGTTTCGAACGACGCGCTCGTCGCGATCGGGCTCCGCGCTTGCGGGCTCCCGGTCGACGAGAACCGCTTTGCGGAAAAGGACTTGGAAGCCGCCGACAAATACCGCGACGCGTCGTTGACGGAGTTTTGCGAACTCGCTTGCGGGCGCGGTTTGCCGCGATTCAAGCGCGACAATCGCGGTTGGCTCGAAGCGGCGTTCTCGACGACGAACCTTAATTACGTTTTGTCGCGAACGGCGAACGCCGCGCTTCTCGCCGGGTTCGAATACGTCGAATCCGATTGGCGCAAAGTATTCAAAGTCGGTTCCGTTTCGGACTTTAAGCCGCACGAACGGTACCGGATGAACTCGTCCTTCAAGTTCAAGAAGTTGACGGACGGCGGTCGCTTCGAACACGGCGAAGTTTCGGACGAAAAATACTCCGTCCAAGCGGACACCGAAGGGATTATGTTCGCGCTGACTCGCAAGATGTTGATTAACGACGACTTGGGCGCGCTGACGCAAATGCCGAAGGAAATCGGGATGGGCGCCGCCGACGCGATCAACGAAGCGTGTTGGAGTCTTTTCCTGAATCCGCCGAAAACGCAAGACGGCGAAACGTCGCACGAGTTCTTTAGCGCGCACAATAAGAACCTGCTAACCGGCGCGACGACGGCGCTTACGCTCGACTCGTTGAGCAAGGCGCGGACGGCGTTTGGGAAACAACTCAAGAAGAACGGAACGCCGCTCGGCTTGCGACCGACGATTTTGCTCGTGCCGCCGGAGCTGGAAGACCAAGCGTTGATGTTGACGAAGGCGACGCAATTTAACAACGGCGCCGACGGTATGACGCCCGCGAACTACAACCCGCAAGTCGGTCGATTTAGCGTGGTTGCGTCGAGCTATTTGAGCGCGACGGCGAT
>JAFTUJ010000486.1 GCA_017466305.1 Thermoguttaceae bacterium | reverse complement strand
TCGGCGGCGGACGGGGGGACGAAGGCGGCGGCGCTCGACGCGGCGGGGCGGTCGGCGTAATCGTCTTGGGCGTAAACGGGGGGCGCGTAAATTGTTTCGTCGTAAGACGCGTCGTCGTAAATTGTTTCGTCGTAAACTGCGTCGTCGTAAGCTGTTTCGTCGTAAGCTGCGTCGTTGCGCTCGGCGTCGCTTGGAACGGCGTCGAAATCGGCGGTTTCCGGACGCGACGCCGCGAGGGCCGTCGAGAACGCCGTCGACGCGAGGAAAGCGCCGACGACGGCGAACGAAAGCGCCGTCGCAACGGGGCGGCGCCGTCGCGGAAGCCGGGGGAAAACGTTGCGTTTCAACATGTTAAGCTCGTTGGGTCGGCGTTGGTTTCGCAAGGGCGTCGTCGCGACGCGCGGCGACGTTTGAAACGAACGCGGACGTTAAGTTAAGGGAAACGGGAAAAAGATACCGGCGCAAGATAACAAATTTCGGCGGATTGCGCAACGGCAATTTTTCGCGGCGTTTTCGCGACGAGAAGGGGCGGAGAGGGAGCGGAGAGCGGAACGGGCGGCGAAGACGAGCGAAGAGCGGCGAAAGGTTGGGGGGCGGCGCGAGAAGAGGCGCGAGAAAAGGACGGCGAGAAAAGGCGCGAGAAGAGGCGCGAGAAGAGGCGCGAGAAAAGGACGGCGAGAAAAAGGGGAAAAACGCGTCGCGCCGCCGTCGAACGGTCGACGTCGGCGCGGGCGCAAACGGAGGTTTAAGGGGCGGAAAAACGACGCTTTAGAAAAGACATTTGAAGCGGCTTGCGGCGGCGCGTTTGTCCGGAGCGTTCAAGATCGCGGCGCCGACGGCCAAGCGTTCGAAACCGGAGTCGAACGCTTCGTCGCAGTTTTGGAAGTCGACGCCGCCGAACGCGAAGAGCGGAATCGACGGTTCGCCTTCGACGCGGTCGACGATCGTTCGGAGGAGCGCGGTTCCGGTCGGCTCGCCCGTTTGCGACGCGAAGACGGGGCCGACTTCGAGGAAGTCGAGAACGCCGAGTTCTCCGGCGCGAAGGCCCGCTTCCGCCTCTTCGAGCGTCGAAACGGTCGCGCCGAGGAGGGCGTCCGGGCCGAGCGTTTCGCGAGCGACGTTCCAATCGAACCCGCGGTCGACCGTCGCGCCGTCGAAGGAGAGCGCGGCGGCCCAATCGACGTAATCGCGGAGGAGCAGGAGCGGGCGCGACTCAAAGTCGCGGGCTTGCGAACCGCGCGTTTCGCGCCAACGTTTGAAAAAGCGTTCGGTTTGAGCGTCCGGGGCGTTTTCGGAGTTCGGGTCGACGACGATTTGGAAAACGTCGATATCGGCGCGCAGGAGGTCGCGGAGTTCGCCGTCCGGGCGCGCCGGGTCGACGTAAACGCAAAGAGACGCGGTTTCGAGCCGAGCGCGGCGCGCTTCGCGGTCGGTTTTCGGACGTTGTGCGCCGCCGAAAACGAAGGGCGCCGCGACCGTTTCGACCGGCGTCGCGGTTGGTTGCGTCGCGGGCGCGGGCGTCGGTTCCGGTTCCGGTTCCGGTTCCGAACGGGGCGTTTCGACCGGCGTCGCGGTCGGCTCCGTCGCGGGCGTCGGTTCCGGTTCGGCGGGCGCGGCGAACTCGGCGGCGAGCTCTTCGAACGGGTCGGAACCGCGTCGGGCCAACGCGTCGAAGGCGATTTTTTCGAGCGCGTACGCGGCGTATCGGATTTGCTCCCAATCGCGAGCGACTTCCGGCGCGACGATTTTCGAGTATTCTTCGAGGCTGCGGGCCGCTTCTTGGAGTCGAGCGAAGTTGGCGGCCAACACGTCGGCGAGCGACGTTCGGCGGTATTCGTCTTCCGTTTCGACGCGAGTTCCGACGTCGGCGGCGACGTCGCGAGCGTCGAGGCGTTCGCGACGGTCGAAGCGATTTTGCGCGGCGGCGAAGCGGTGTCGCGTTTCTTTGAGGCGAGCGGTCAACTCGGCGTCGTCTTCTAAAAAGCGGGCCGCGTCTTCGACGACGCGGAGCGCTTCGCGACCGCGGTTGGCGGCGGCGTCCAAAATGCGGTAAATTTCTCGTTTCGACATCGGGGCGGCTTTCGACGAGTCAAGAAGCGGCGAAAAATGCGGGACGGGAACTAAAGAAAGGAAAGCGAAACGAACCGAGCGCGAAAAGCGGACGGCGCTTCGTTAAATATTTTGCTCTTTTTGCGCGCGACGGAAAGGGGGGAGGGGCGTTTTTCCGCGTTTTTCCGCGCCGACGCCGGAAAATTTTACGTCGGATTTTTGGGCGAGGCAAGCGAGGTAAAGAAGAAAAAAGAGGCGGTTTGAGGAAACGACGCGGTTTAAGGGGACGCGTTAAAGGAGAGAAGACGCGCTCTCTCCCCTTTTTCCGCTCGAACGTCGCGTCGGCGGCGAGCGGGAAAAGGGGAAAGGACGGGAAAAGGTTAAGCGGCGTCGCCGAGCGGCGCGACGACGAGCGCGTTCCAGTCGACTTCAAGGCGTCGGAGGGCTTCGTCGAGCGAAACGGCGCGGTATTCGAGTTCGCCGTTTTCGTTTTCGCGGCGCTCGATAAGGCGTTTTTCGAGGAGCTTGCGAATCGCGTCGTCCGATTCAAAGTCGACGTCGACGCCGAACTTGTCGGCGAGCCAAGTTTCGGCGACCAGGTCGATCGGCTTTTCGGGCGTCCAAGTCGCGAACTTCGACGCGGCGAAGTAACCGAGGACGATTTCCTTGACCTCTTGGTCTTCGGCGAGCGAAACGAGGAGCGAAATCGCGGCGCGGTTCGAAGCGAGCGTTTGGAAATAAAGCGAACTCGAGTATTGTTGCAAATACGACGTTCGGCGGTTGATAAAACCGAACGCGCTTTTCAGCATATAAAGTAAAAAGAGGGGCAACAAGAGCGCTAACGAAAGTACTGAAGTGGCGAGGAAGCTGACGATGCTGCCGGCGCTGGAAACGAGGCTGCTGCCGGATAGTGTTTTCAGGATGGCGATTCCCGAGGCTCCGGCGAAACCGCCGCCGATTTTAATGCCGTCGAAGAGCGGGAATTTCAATTCGACGCGCGGCGACGCTTGCTTTAAGTCTTCCAATAAAAGGTTTTTGAAAAGTTTCAGGACGATCTTTTCGTCGACGACGCCGTTTTCGGCTTCCTCGCGCATGCGCGCCAAGACGCAAACGCGGCTCAACATTTCGCTCTCGACGGTAACGAAACGACCGGCGCACTTCCAGCGCGGATAAACGTGAGGTTCCGTTTTGACCGAGCCGCGAATGAAGACGCGGTACTCTTCAAAGTCGTCGTATCGCGCTTCGATCGGCAGCGACGCGGGACGGCGCAAGTTGAGCAGGCGCGTCATTTCTTCGCGAGGGAGTTCGACAAAGTTGCCGTCTTTCAAGATTTTGAGCGCGCCGGCGAAGAATTCTTTGCGTCGCGCTTCTTTTTCTTCGGGCGTCGTTTCCGGTTCGTATTGCGCGTCGGCGTCGGGGTCGAAAATCGCGAACGCGTTGTTCAAGCGGGTGATATCGCGGAAAAAGTCGACGTGGTAACGCTCCGCGCAACGTTCGGCGAAGAGCCGCCATTTCTCGCGCTCTTCCTCCGTTTTGCCGGCGGCGACGATTTGGTCGGCGATCGTTTGGAAACGAACCGGCAAGAAGTTTTCGCGTTTGTCGACTTCGCCGAAGATATCGTGATTCAGCGCGAACGCGATCGTTTTGGGACGTAACGCCGGAATGAACCGCTCCAACGGACGGAAAATAAATTCGAGGCGTTTGAACCCAGCGTCGACGAAAGGCCCAAAGTCGAGGTTGAACAGGCGACCCGGGAGCGAGAAAATTTTACCGAAGAAGGTTTTCGGAGCCTTCTTCGTTAGGAAGTCGGTGATTTTCGCGGCGCTCCTTTGAGCGGGATTGAGGCTTTTTAACGACGCTCTTTTCATTGGAAGTCTCGATATTAATAAAATAAGGGGGAACTGACGATAAAATCGTGTTAAAAAACGACGCGAACGCGCTTTTTTGATTATTATAGACAGTATCGCCGCGCCGGGCAAGCGTTTTTTTAGCGTTTAAGAAGAAAAAAGTAGAAGTAAATAAAAAACGCGGCGGTAAACGGAGGGAAGGACACGTTCGAACGGACGTTCGCGGCGACTGAAAACGCCGTTCCCGACGCGAGCGGAGCGTCGGGAACGTCGGGAACGTCGGAGCGTCGGGAACGGCGGGAACGTCGGGAACGGCGGGAGCGTCGGGAACGTCGGGAACGTCGGGAACGTCGGGAGCGTCGGGAGCGTCGGGAGCGGCGGGGGCGGCGGGG
>JAFTUJ010000485.1 GCA_017466305.1 Thermoguttaceae bacterium | reverse complement strand
TAAAACGCGCCGCATAACGACGTTTGAAATTTGCTCGTCTTCGCGGTTCGGCTCGAAGTCGATTCCCGATTGCGGCGCCGTTCCGAACGTGTCGCGCAGAACGCAGTCTTCGATCAGCAGACCGTCGACGCTAATGACGCTAATCCCTTGGCGGTTGTTCGCGACGCAGTCGACGCGGCGGATTACGACGTCGCGGCAAGGAACGCCCCGGGTCGCGACGCCGAGATAAATCCCGTCGCCGCCGGTTTCGGCGATTCGCAAGTTCTCTATTTTAACGTTTTTCGAGCTTAAAATCGACAGCCCGTGCCGCCATTCCGATTTCTCGTAAGGCGCTTCCCAATATTCCGGCTTGCGCATTCGGAGCGTCGCGCCGGCGCCTTCGCCGCGAATCGTCAAATTTTCGACGTTCGCCGCCCGCATTAGGGAGTCGCCCTTCGGAAGGAACGCCCCGGCTTTCGCGACGATTTCAACGCCCTCGGCCAAAACGAGTTCCAAATCGCTCCGAAGCGTTAGCGGCGTTACCGCCCAAGGCGCCGCTTGCTTGTCGACGACGACCGTCCGCGCTCCGGAGTCGATCGCCGCCTGCAGAAACGCCGTCGAGTCCGCCGCGTCGAACCCGAACGTCGACGCGACGACGCGCTCGGGAAGCGCCGTCGTCTCCGTTTTTTCCGCTTCGCTCGCGCTAACGCTCGCCGTCGCCGCCGCCCAAAGTCCGACCGCCGCTAAAATCGCTCTTATTTTTCGCCGCATTTTCGCTCTCCTCGCTTCGTTTCGTCGTTTATTTTTCCAAGAAAAAAGACGCGCCGCCGACTTTTCCGCCGACGACGCGTTGTTAAACCGTTTCGATTAACGGTTTCCGCTCCACTTCTTCGCGCCCGGTTTCGGGTAGTTCTTCGACGCGTCGTCGAGAACGAGCACCCAGTCGAGCGTTTCGCCCGGCGTCGGCGGGAGGAAGCTTCGTTCGCCGGTATTTTCAAATTCGCCGATCAAACGCGCTTCGCCGGTGCGCGGGTCGAACCAATGCGCGCGGATTTTTTTCGCCTTAATCGCTTCCGTTCGGACGGTAAATTCGCGCCCGAGCGGAACATAAACGAACGCGAAAGTTCCCGCTTCGTCGCGAGTCGCCGCGAAACGACGCGTTCCGGCGCCCGGGATCGAACTTTGAATCCGGTCGGCGACGATTAGCGACATGTCCGGAATCCGCGTCAGGAACGGGCGCGACTCGATCAACGCCTTGCCGTATTGCATTTGCGCGGCGCCGGGCGCTTCGATTCCCTCGCGCCAACTCGTCAGCGGACGGTTAACCTCCCATTGCGCCGGGTCTTCCGGGTCGAACATTTGCCAAATCGAATGGCAACCGTAAGTGTGCCCGAACGCGCCGTTGAACAAGTCCCAATAGAGCGGGCGGCGGACGTCGGCGGCGGTCGTGTGTCCGAGATTGTCCGGGTTGAACGCGACCGGGTGATCTTCGTAAACCGGTTCGCCGTCGAGAATCGGCTTTACCGGCGTTCGCTCGTACTCGCGACGCGTTCCGTCGTAAGTTCCGTACTCGACGCCGTGTCCGTTTTGCCGCATATTGAAGTCGAGCCAATCGTCGTTATGGAAATAATCCGCGGAACTTCCGCCGCCGCGCGGGTGGAACGTGCGCAGGTGCGCGCCGCCGTCGCCCTGTCGCAAACCGCGCGCCATCGCGACGACCGTCGCCCGTTCTTCGTCGTTATCGATATTTCGGTCGCCGCCGAGAATCCAAACGATTCCTTTGTCGCGGTAACGTTCGCCAAGCCAACGCCCGTAACGCTCGGCGTTTTCCGGGTTGAAGAAGCCGCCTTGGTCCTTCTTCCACCAACGCCCCCAAGTCGGCAAGAAACCGACGTAAATCCCGCGCTTGTTCGCTTCGTCGACGACGAAATCGACTTGATCCCAATAGTCGTTGTTCGGGCCCGGAACGGTCGCCGGTTCGACCGACCGCAAATCTTTAAACGGAAGGAACCCGTAAGCGTTCGGCTCCTTCGGGCCCTCCAACTCCGCGACCGCGACCGCTTGCACGACCGTAAAACCGCGCTCTTGACGGTTGTCGAGATAACGAATAACTTCCTCGCGGTTCAAGCGGTGAAAAAGTTCCCAAGCGGTGTCGCCGAGCCAAAAGAACGGCGCGCCGTCTTCGGTCGTCAAAAAGCGCCCGTTTTCGCTAACTTTCAAACGCGGAAGCGGTTTCGCCTCCGCCCCTTGCGTCGAACCGCCGAAAAGAACGGCGCCCCCGACGACCGCCGCCGTCGCGACGCTAAGAAACGCCCGAATCCCGTTGAAGTTCCAAGTTGTTTTTCTCATTCAAACGCTCCTTATTAAAACATTTTTCAAAAAATTAAAAGAAACGCCGGAACGTCGGCGCCCTCGCGAGTTTAAACCCCGAGAAACGCCCGGCGTTTCGGCGTCGCAAAAATCGCTAATCAAACGTCGGAACGACGGAAAACGCCGTCCGCGCCGCGACGATTAGAGGCTCGCGTCGGTTTCGCCGCCGGCGCGGGTGCCGATGGCGCCCCAAACGCCGTACGGAGATTTCCCGCCGTAATCTTGCGGACGCGCTTTGTTCGTCGCGATTTGGTCGGCGGAAATCGATTGGTCGCCGGCGTCGACCGTTTCGCTAATGAAGCGAACCGAACCGTCGCACATTACCGCGTTGACGCCGCCCGAGTGATAGCTCGAAGCCGCCGCGATGCACCAGTCTTCCGCGCTGCCGTTCGCGCAGGACGGCGAGTTCGGCGGGAGAATCGTGAAGAACAGCGTGTAGTTGCCGTTGCAGTCGCCCCAACGGTAGCCGTTTTGCCAGTCGCCGCTCCCTTGCGCGCTCGTGCCGGAAACGTATTCGCCGTTCGAACCGCGAACCGCCGCGCAGTTGACCGGTTTGAAACCGAGCGCCGGCCATTCGGTGCCGGACGCGGAACCGAAATTCGCGCCGAGAATCGCGATACCGCCCTTCACTTTGTTAACCGTGGAGCCCGTGCCGATGCAGACTTCGGACGCGAACATCGTGTTCGACGTGCCGTCGGTGATCGCGGCGTAGTTCAGGTCGATTTTATTGTTGTCGGCGGCGATCCCGCGACATTCGTCCCATTCCCAACCCATCGCGATGTCGCCGCAGTTAATGCGGTAGCTCGTCGGTTGGATTTGACCGTCGGAGCGTTGCGCGCCGCCGTCGGACGGGCAATGGAACGCGTCGATTTTGTTAGTCCAAATGAATTGACGGTCGGTCGACCACGGAACGCCGTTGCGCCCCTTTTCCGCGTCGTCAATAAAATCGTTGTACATCGCGGTTTGCTCGATGAACGGAAGCATAACCGTCAAGTACGACCAACGTTCCCAACTGCCGTTGTTCGACGCGTATTTTTTCAAAATGTGTTGCGCCGAACGAGCCGGAAGCATGTTGTTGACGTCGTGGAAGTTTTGCGCGGCCAAACCGAGTTGTTTCAGTTGGTTCGTGCATTGCATACGACGCGCCGCTTCGCGAGCCGCTTGGACCGCCGGAAGCAAAAGACCAATCAAGATACCGATGATCGCGATAACGACCAACAGTTCGACAAGGGTAAAACCTCGACGTTTCGACATAGCTCAACCTTTCGATAACGTTACGATAGTAAAATAAAAAACGCGTCGACCGCGCCCGCTCGATAAAGCGAACGTTAACAAAACAAAGAACGTAAAATTCACGCGTTCAACAAGCGAACGCGGTCGACTTTAAGCGGCGAAACGCCCGAAAATTCGGACGCTTTTGCCTCTCGCCGCTCTTATTCTTCTTTTATTCTACCCATTTATTTCAATAATCTCAAGCGATTAACGGCTACAAAGAAAAAATTTTTAAAATTTTTTTACTTTTCAACGAAACATTTTCATAAAACCGGAAGTTCCTAACGCAACGGTCGGGCAATCTAGGCGCTTTACGCTAAATACGCAAAAAAAATCGCCGAAACGTCGCCGCCCCGCAAAGAGCGAACGAACGTTTCGGCGTTCGTCGGAAACGTCGCTTAACGCGAGCGCCTAAGACCTCGAATCATTCGTCCTTGAGGTCGAAGTCGAATTTGTTTTTCGCCACGTCGTCGGTAACCGTAACGGTCAACGGCGTGGCGGCGGCGTTGGAGTAAATTTCCGGAACGAGGCTTTCGCCGGCCGGGCCGGTGCCGCTGAGCCCTTTGGCGCGGTTGCGTTCTTGGAGTTCGTCGTAGGTGATTTCGCCCGCTTCGTAGGCCGCTTGGTCGGGATCGACGACGGTTTCGCGCTTCGAAATCGTAACTTTGTATTCGCCCGGAAGGAGACCTTCGCCGACGCTGCCGGAGGTCGCCGAGTACGCGCCTTGGGCGTCGGTGATCGCGCTGCCGCTCGCGCCGCCTTGAACTTGCGGAATGAAGACGACCGTCGCGCCTTCGACCGCTTCGCCGTTGTACGTAACGACGCCGGTCGTCTTGCGATGGCCCGTGTCTTTAGCGCAACCGGAAACCAACACCGCGCTCGCGGCGATCGCGAGCAAAGCCAACATTTTCATTTTCATCGTAAAATATTCTCCCGCGAACGTCGTTCGACGATTCGCCTTTATTTTTTTGAAATAATCGAACGCGCCGACGCAAACCGACGTTCGCGACGACGCGACTTCAAAACGCGACGCTTCTAGACGCGCGCCGCTTCTTCGTTTTTATTAGAGCGTCGTGTCGGTTTCGCCGCCGGACTTGGAGCCGAGAGCGCCCCAAACGCCGTAAACCGATTTGCCCGCGTAGTCTTGCGGACGCGATTTGTTCGGGCAAACGTCGTACGCGTTTTTCGATTGGTCGCCCGCGTCGATCGTTTCGCTAATGAAGCGAACCGAACCGTCGCAGAGAACCGCGTTCGCGCCGCCCGAGTGATAGCTCGAAGCCGACGTAATAACCCAGTCTTCCAAACCGTTGACGCCGCACGACGGGGAGTTCGGGGGAAGCATCGTGAAGAAGAACGTGTAAACGCCCATGCAGTCCGCCCAGCGCGTGCCGGAAAGTTGGTTGCTCGTCGTCCCGACGCTCGTGCCGGAAACGAATTCGCCGTTCGAGCCGCGAACCGCCGCGCAGTTCGACGGACGGAAGTTGATGTTGCCGTGGTTGCCGCCGATGAGAGCGACGCCGCCCTTGACTTTATTCGTCGTGCCGGCCGAACCGACGCAGGCTTCCGACGCGAAGATCGTGTTCGACGTGCCGTCGGTAATACCGGCGTAGTTCAGTTGGATTTTGTTCCCGTCCGACGCGACGCCGCGGCATTCGTCCCACTCCCAGGACATCGCGATATCGCCGCTGTTAATGCGGTAGTTGGTAGCTTTCATTTCGCCTTCGGCGCGTTTGTTGTTGCCGTCCGACGGGCAGAGGAACGCGTCGATGTTGTTCATCCAAACGCGACGTTGACCGGTGCCGTGCGGGTCGTTCGTCGTCCACGGCGACATACCGCCGTCTTCGAGGTCGCTAATGAATTGTTGGTACGCCGCGTTTTGTTCGATGTACGGAAGCATCGTCGTCATGTACGAGAAGCGTTCCCACGAGCCGTTGTTCGACGAGTATTTCTTCAAAATATGTTGCGCCGAACGGTTCGGGAGGTGATTGTTAATATCGTGGAAGTTTTGCGCGGCCAAACCGAGTTGCTTCAGTTGGTTCGTGCATTGCATACGACGCGCCGCTTCGCGAGCCGCTTGGACCGCCGGAAGCAAAAGACCAATCAAGATACCGATGATCGCGATAACGACCAACAATTCGACGAGGGTAAAACCACGACGTTTAGACATTGCTCAACCTTTCAAATAGCTTAGTTACCACAAGTCGAACGCGCGGTCGTCCCCCAAGAAATCAAGAAAAACTTCGTCATGCGAACGTTAAACGTTCGCGACCGCTTGTTCGACTCTTCGCGACGTCCGCGGTTTCCCACGATCTTGCCTCTCGTCGCGAATCTGTTCTCGCTTATTTTACACGTTTCTTCAAAACGTCAAAGCCCCTCGGAGATAAAAAAGTCTAATTTTCTTCAAAAAAGAGATTTTTACGCGATATTTTCCCTAAAAATCGCGTCTTTTATCCTTTCCGAGTCCTCGACCCCAACACCCCATTTCGCCCGTTTTACCCAACTTGTCGTCAACAGCCGCGACGGAGCCGACGCCGACTATTTTTTAGCGCTCCGAATAAAAACGCCGCCGACTTACGTCGACGACGTTTTCCTTTCGAACCGCTAAGCGCGACTCAAACCTTAGAGCGTCGCGTCGGTTTCGCCGCCGGACTTGGAGCCCATCGCGCCCCAAACGCCGTAAACCGACTTGCCCGCGTAGTCTTGCGGACGCGATTTGTTCGGACAAACGTCGTGCGCGTTTTTCGATTGGTCGCCCGCGTCGATCGTTTCGCTAACGAAGCGAACCGAACCGTCGCAGAGAACCGCGTTCGCGCCGCCCGAGTGATAGCTCGAAGCCGACGTAATCGTCCAGTCTTCCAAACCTCCGGCGCAACAGGACGGGGAGTTCGGCGGAGGCGTCGTGTAAAAGAGCGTGTAAACGCCGACGCAGTCGGCCCAACGGTTGCCGGGCATTTGGTCGCCGGACGACGGAGCGTTCGCGCCGGAAACGAATTCGCCGTTCGAACCGCGAACCGCCGCGCAGTTCACCGGACGGAAGTTGACCCAACCGTGCGAACCGCCGAGGAGCGCGACGCCGCCCTTAATTTTGTTCACCGCGCCGGTCGAACCGACGCACGCTTCCGACGCGAAAATCGTGTTCGACGCGCCGTCCGCAATACCGGCGAAGTTCAAATTGAGTTTGTTCCCGTCGGAAGCGACGCCGCGGCATTCGTCCCATTCCCAAGACGTCGCGATATCGCCGCAGTTGACGCGGTAATTCGTCGCTTTTCGTTCGTTTTCGGGACGTTTATTGGCGCCGTCCGACGGGCGGAGGAAAGCGTCGATATCGTTCAACCAAACGCGACGGACGCCGGTTTTGTGCGGGTCGTCGGCGCGCCGCGGTTGCATATTGCCGTCTTCGAGGTCGCTGATGAATTGTTGGTACATCGCGTTTTGTTCGATGTGCGGGAGCAAGACCGTCATGTACGAGAAACGTTCGAACGCGTTGCCGTCGCGATTGTATTTCTTCAAAATATGTTGCGCGGAACGAGCCGGAAGGCGGCCGTTAATGTCGTGGAAGTTTTGCGCGGCCAAACCGAGTTGCTTCAGTTGGTTCGTGCATGCATACGACGCGCCGCTTCGCGAGCCGCTTGAACGGCCGGAAGAAGCAAACCAATCAAGATACGATGATCGCGATAACGACCAACAATTCGACGAGGGTAAACCCGCGACGTTTCGATATAACTCAACCTTTCAAAGTGCGATTATTGGGAACAACAAAGCCGCCGAACCTCGCGAAAACGCGCAAATGCAATAGAAGTCCCGACGCTCGGAGCGGAGCGCCCCAAACGCGAAAGAGGTTCGGCTCGTCGCGACGATACGTTTCGGAACGCGTTCCTCAACGTTTTTGCCTCTCGCCGCGCGCAATTCTTGTCTATTCTAACAGCCTTCTTCAATTCGGCAAGCGTTTTGACGCGCGAAACCCGGAAAATTTTCCAAAAAACCAATTTTCAACGAAACTTTTTCCAAAATCCGGAAGTTTTTCTTTTTTTCTCGCTCCTCCGCCCCCACCCGACGCCAAGAAACGCAAAACGCCGAAACGAAAATTTCGTCTCGGCGTTTTTTCGCTTTCGTTCGACCCGAACGCTTCCGATTACAGGTCGAAATTGAAGACGTTCTCTTTCGGATTGTCGGTAACGGTCGCGGTCAGGGACGTCGTCGCCGCGCTACCGTACTCCGCCGGAACCAAATCTTCGCCGACCGAGCCGCTGTTTTCTTTCATACCGCGCTTGGCTTTGAGTTCTTGGTATTCGTCGTCGGTGATTTCGCCCGCCTTGAGGCGTTCGAGGTCTTCGTCGACGACGGTTTCGCGCTTGGAGATCGTTACTTTATATTCGCCCGGTTTCAGGCCTTCGCCGACGCTTCCGCTGTTCGCGGAGTATTCGCCTTTGTCGTTCGTCGTCGCGGCGCCGCTTTCGGTTCCTTGGCCTTGCCCGACGAACGTAACGATCGCGCCCGCGAGCGGTTCGCCGTTGAGCGTAACTTTGCCCGTCGTCTTGCGGTAACCCAAATCTTTGCCGCAACCGGAAACCAAAACCGCGCTCGCGACCAACGCGAACAACATCAACGTTTTCATTTTCATTTCAATATTCTCCGAACGGTCGACGCGTCGCCGACCGCAGTTTTTACGCTGTTAAAACAAGACTCGTTTAAAAAGCAAACGACGCCGCCGACCGAAGTCCGCGACGCCGCTTCGAAACGTTTTCGGGAAGCGTTCGACGACGCGTTCCCGAACGTCGCCGTCAATTATTAGAATTGGAGGTCGGTTTCGCCGCCCGCGATGGAGCCGAGAGCGCCCCAAACGCCGTACGGGGATTTCCCGCCGTAGTCTTGCGGACGCGCTTTGTTGATCGCGACGTCGTCGGCGGAGAGGGATTGGTCGCCCGCGTCGATCGTTTCGCTAATGAAACGAACCGAACCGTCGACGAAAACGGTGTTGACGCCGCCCGAGTGGTTGCTCGACGCCGCGGTGATGCACCAGTCTTCGGCGTTGCCGTTCGCGCAGGACGGGGAGTTCGGCGGGAGAATCGCGAAGAACGGCGTGTAGTTGCCGTTCGCGTCCGCCCAACGGCAGCCTTGACGCCAGTGCGAACCGGTCGTGTCGACCGAGGTGCCGGAAACGAATTCGCCGTTCGAACCGCGAACCGCCGCGCAGTTGACCGGTTTGAAGCCGAGGTTCGGCCAGTCGGTCGGCGAAGCGCCGTAGTTGCCGCCGAGGGTCGCGATGCCGCCCTTGACTTTCGTCGAGGTGTTGCCGCCGCCCATAACCGCTTCGCTGAACGCCATCGTGTTCGAGGTGCCGTCGGCGATATCGGCCATCGTGTTCGGGTGCGCGTCGCCGTCCGAACCGAAACCGCGGTATTCGTCCCATTCCCAACCTTTAGCGAGGTCGCCCGCGCAGATGCGGTAGCTCGTGCCGCAGACCGCGCCTTCCGGACGTTTCGCGTTGCCGTCGGACGGGCAGTGGAACGCGCCGATGTTTTTGCACCACGGAATGTCGGCGCCTTCCGTCCACGGGGCGTGTCCGGCTTCGATCGCGCGGATAACTTCGTCGTACATCGCGGATTGTTCCATGTACGGAAGAATCACGGAGTGCGCGGAGAAGCGGGTCCAGTTGCCGTTGCCGGTGTACTTCGACTTGAAGATTTTTTGCCCGGAGAGGTTCGGGAAGAAACCTTGCGCGTCGTGGAAGTTTTGCGCGGCCAAACCGAATTGCTTCAGTTGGTTCGTGCATTGCATACGACGGGCCGCTTCGCGCGCCGCTTGAACGGCCGGCAAAAGCAAACCGATCAAGATCCCGATGATCGCGATGACGACCAGCAATTCGACGAGGGTGAAACCGCGAAGTTTTCCCCCAAGGTTACCAATTTTCATTTTCTGCCTCTGTTGGTTTGATAAGATTTATCAACAATAAACGCGACTTTACCCAATAAAGCCGCGACAAGTCCGAAATATGTCGCGCGTTTTTTCGCGCCGTTTCAAATAAGCCGCGTAGGAAACGTCGGCGTTCCTCGCGTCGGGTTTGGCCTCCGTTGAAACGCGCCGCCCAAACGACGCGCAACGGTTGCAAACGTTTTTTAACCCCGAAACCGCACCGAAGGTTCCGCTAATTCCGCCAAAAATTTTCAAAAAAAATCGCGCCGAGTCTTTTTTTCGACTCGGCGCGACAATTTGCGTCAATGTTTGACGGTTAAACCGTTTTTAACGCCGTTTCAATCAAGCCTTCGCGGCTTTCGCCTCTTCTTCCGCTTTGACCAATTCCGGCGAGCGGAGGTTCAGAATCGACGCGAACAGAGCCGCGGCGATCAACGACGAAATAACGAGCATCCCGAAAACGCGCGGCCAACCGGCTTCGGCGATGTCCGCGCGTTTCTCTCCGGCCTTTTTCTTCACTTCCTCAACCGTGTCGACGGAAGGCTGGGCGCCGGTCGCGGCGCTCATCTTGTCGATCAACGCGACGCGCGCTTTCCCAACTTTTTCTTTCAACGCTTCCGCTTTCGCCGGTTTCGCGTTTTGGAAACGGCGTTCGGCGTCGTACAACCCTTCGGCGGCCTTCACGATATCGGCGAGTTTTTCGTTTTCAACGTCGACTTGAACGATCGCGGCGACCGTTTTGTCGCGTTCCGCTTTGACCGGCGCCGTCGCGGAGTCGACCAAAACGCCGACGCCGAGCCCGGTAACGAGCGTCGAAAGGTAGCCGAACAAGCCGGTGAGACCGCTCGACGCGGCGGCGGCCTTCTTCGTCGCGACCGTCGAGGCGACGCAGCCGATCAAGCATTGCGGGCCGTAAATGAAGAAGCCGATCAAGCTCATCAAGAGCGCGTTCAAGACGAGGTTGCTCGAGTTAAACTTCCAGAAAAGGAACGCCGCGCCCGCGCAGCCGAGCATGTAATAGAAACACGTCTTCGCGCCGCGCCCCCGGAAGAGCTTGTCCATCATGAAACCGCTCAAAAGAATGCCGAACGCGCCGAAAATTTCGTAACTCGCGGTCGTCCAACCGGCGGCTTTCAGGTCGACGCCCTTCGCTTGCGTCAGGAAGGTCGGCGCCCAGTCGAGAATCGAGAAACGAACGACGTAAACGAAGAAGTTCGCCCAGCAGAGAACCCAAATCGCCCAGTTCGAGAAGACGTGTTCGCAGAGGTTCGCCCAGCAACCGGCGTCTTTCTCCGGCTCCGCGTCGACGACCGGCGCCGGTTCGAGCCCGGTATTGCCGCGGGTGCGTTCGTAATATTGCTCGACCGGTTCGAACCCTTCTTTTTCCGGCGCGTCGCGAAGCGCCCAGAAGAGGAAAATCGCGCCGCTCAAGCTCAGCGCGGCCGGAACCAAGAAGCAGTAATGCCAACCGAACCCGACGACGAACGAGTTCAAAATGAAGACCAATCCGGCGCCGAGCGAGTGCGAAATGTTCCAGGTCGCGAACTTGACCCCGTGTTCGCGCGGCGCGAACCAGTGCGTCAAACTCTTAGCGCAGGGCGGGAACCCCATCCCTTGCACCCAACCGTTGATAATCCAAAACGTCCCGATGACCCAAGCGAGCTTCGTCGCGCCGATCGATTCCGGAGCGACGCCGCAGAAGACGTTCGTCGACGCGGCTAAGAAAAGCCCGATCGACATAAAGTAACGCGGATTAACGCGGTCGCTCCAAATCCCGTTGACGAAGCGCGAAACGCCGTAAAGGACGCCGTGAATCGTCAAGAAAAGACCGAGCGTCGTCTTCGTAACGCCGACCTCTTCGAGGCCCGGCATCGCCATCGTGATCGATTTGCGAACGAAGTAGAAGAAAATGTACCCGATCATCGTCCCGAACAGGATGCGCCAACGCCAATATTCGTATTGCGAATCGGGGCGCGCCGGTTGCGGGGTCGCGGTGTTTGCGAGTTGCGGAGAAGACATAAATTCGCTTTCCTTATTTCAAAATTGCGACGAAAATTTTCTAAAAAACGGAACAAAACGACGCCGGCGCCCCCGCCCGCTCGACTTTTCGCCGTCGGAAGAGAGCGTCGCGTTTCGCCGTTTTACGCAAACCGCGTATTTTTACTTTTTCTTCGTGTTCGCTTCGACGAGCAAGTCGGCGAGGACGGAGATATCGTCGAGAACGAGTTCCGGCGTCCACCCGGCTTCTTTGAGCGTTTCGAGCGTCGCTTCGCCGGTGAGAACGAGGACGCCCGGAATCTTGGCGCGACGGGCCATTTCGAGGTCGGTGTAAATGCGGTCGCCGACCATCATGATTTCGTCGCGTTCGAGGCCGTATTTATCCATGACGCCGCCGATGGTCGCCGGGTCCGGTTTGCCCGGAACCGCTTCCGGTTTGCGTCCGGTAACGTTTTCGATCAACGCTTGAACGGCGCCGCAGTCGACGAGAATCGTTTCTTGGTCGGTCGGGCAGACCGTGTCCGGGTGCGTCGCGATATACGGCTTCCCTTTGCCGATCCAGTACGTCGCTTTGCAGAGGCGGTCGTAGGTGAGCGTCGTGTCGAACGCGACGACGACCAAATCCGGCTCGTCTTTTTCGTTGTATTCGTCGATCAGCGTATAGCCTTGTTCGGCGAACTCTTCGCGGAGCGACGCCGTCCCGAGGACGTAAACTTTCTTGACGTTCGGGTAATTTTTGCGGAGGAAGAAATAGGTCGCCGTCGCGGAGGTCGAAACGTTGTCCGGCGTCGCTTTGAGGTTCAAGCTCAAAATCTTTTTGAGGTAGTCCTTCGCGCTTTTCGACGAGTTGTTCGTCAGGTAGGTGTACCCGATCCCGAGCTTTTCGAGCGTTTCGAAGACGCCGGGCGTGAATTCGAAGAGCGTGCCGCCCTTATAGATCGTGCCGTCCATGTCGAAGGCGACGTGCTTAATTTTCGTCAAATCGACGGTCGGGTTAATATAATGAACCGGGTAATGATCGTTTTTCGCGTCGAGCACGGGAAGCTCCTTTCAAAAAAAACTCGCTTTCGCCGCTTCCGACGAGAAACGAGAAAAATGCCGACGAAGGCGACGCGGTCGACGCTAAAAATTTCGGCGAACCGCGACGGAGAGAAAAACTTATTATACATCGTCGGAACGGAAATTTCACCCCCCCGAACGCCGAAAAAACCGGCGTTTTTTAGAAAAATCTAAAAAAAGACGACGCGCCAACCTCTTTATTTTACCCATTTACCCCAACCTGTTTCTTTTATCGCCCGTTCGAGTTATCTCCGCCTTACTTCGCCGTTAATCGCGCCGCTTCCCCTTAACAAAACTCCGCTAGGCGCTATAATAATAAGGATAAAATTTTTCGCTCGCTCGCCGTTTTTCAAAACGAAGCGCGACCGAGCCGTTCCCGTCGGGCCCTCTCGTTTGGAAGGAAGCGTTATGACCAGTCGACTCAACACGATCGAAGAAGCGATCGAAGCGTTCAAAAAAGGCGAAATCGTTATCGTTATGGACGACGAAGACCGCGAAAACGAAGGCGATTTCATCTGCGCCGCCGAAAAAACGACGCCGGAACACGTCAACTTCATGCTGAAACACGGTCGCGGTCAAACGTGCGTTCCGCTCCTGCCGGACACGTGCCGCCGCCTCAACTTGACGCAAATGGTGAAGGACAACACCGCGCCGCTTCAAACGGCGTTCACCGTTCCGGTCGATCATAAAACCGCCCGCACCGGGATCACCGCGCAAGAAAAAGCGACGGCGGTTCGCGCGCTCGCCGACCCGAACTCGCAAATTTCCGACTTCGTGCGCCCGGGGCACTTGTTCCCGTTGGAAGCGAAAGAGGGCGGCGTTTTGCGTCGCGCCGGGCACACCGAAACGGCGGTCGACTTGGCGCGCTTAGCCGGTCTTTTCCCGGCGGGTCTGTTGACGGAAATCCTCGACGAAACCGGCGACCGCGCGACGACGGAAGAGCTTTTCGAAATGGCGGAGAAATTCGGCTTGAAGATTATTTCGGTCGCCGAGTTGATCAAGTACCGCCGTCAACGCGAAAAGATCGTCGAGCGCGTAGCGGAGGCGAACCTTCCGACAAAATACGGCGACGGCAAGATTCTCGCTTATAAAATCAAATACGAAGAAGGCGAACCGATCGCGATCGTTTACGGCGACCTTTCTTCGCAAGACGCGCCGCTCGTTCGCCTGCACTCGTCGTGTTTCACCGGCGACTTGGTCGCGTCGTTGCGTTGCGACTGCGGCGACCAACTCCACTTGGCGCTGAAAAAGATTCAAGACGAGGGGGGCGTCGGCGTGTTGGTTTACCTCCCGCAAGAGGGGCGCGGCATCGGTTTGACGGAAAAAATTAAGGCGTACAAACTGCAAGACGGCGGCATGGACACGTGCGAAGCGAACATCGCGCTCGGGCACGGCGTCGACCTGCGCGACTACGGCGTCGGCATTCAAATCCTGAAAGATTTGGGTTTGCATAAAGTGCGTTTGATGACGAACAACCCGAAAAAGGTCGAAGCGTTCGTTTACGACGGTTTCGATTTAAGCGTCGTGGAGCAGGTCCCGCTCGTCGCGCCGTGCAACAAACACAACCGTTTCTACATGGAAACGAAGCGCGATAAAATGGATCACGCGCTCGAAGAGATGTGATTCGCCGTCCGCTAAATCCCCATAAAAAACCCGCCCGCGCTCCTAAAAAGAACGCGGGCTTTTTTATTCTTCGCGAAAAAACTCGTTATAAAACTCTTGTTCCGTTATTATTCTATACTTTGGGCTAAAATTTCCCTTGTTATACATTGCGAAACGCTG
>JAFTUJ010000484.1 GCA_017466305.1 Thermoguttaceae bacterium | reverse complement strand
GCGCCTACGAAGGCGACGAAACGCTTCAAACGGCTCGCGACGTCGGCGTGAAACCGGTTGTTCCTCCGAAGCGTAACCGACGCAATCCTTGGCGTTACAACAGAAAACTTTACAAACGCCGAAACGAAATCGAACGTTTCTTTCGACGTATTCAGGACTTCCGTCGAATCGCGACGCGTTACGATAAACTCGACGTTATGTTTTCGGCGTTTTTAAACTTTGTCGCAATCGTTATTTTACTTAACCGTTAATGGCAACACGCCCTAATATTTTCTTCTATTTTTCTATATTTTAAAAACTTTACTCTTGATTTTATTTTAAAAACAGTTTACAATTTAATTTACATGAATCTCGTTACGATGTCGTGTCCTACGGCGCTATTTTATCGAAACGCCGACTTTTGACACTACGTCGTTTTCCACTGTTTTCCCCTTTGCCTTTGAAGAGGTTACAATGCCGAACCATCTACTGCGCTACGTTTGTTTTTACGCCTCTTTCGTCGCCGCTTCGACCGCGTTCGACGCCGTCGTTTCCGTTCCTTCGCTCCGCGCCGACGAACCGCGGGCCGCCGTCGCCGCGTTCGACGCGACGCTCCTCAAAATTCCGGACGGCGAAACGACCGAATTTTACCAAAAGCGCTTGGAAGTTTTACTCGCGGAACTCCGCGCTCGACCTTCGGCCAAGCCCGAGCAAAAAGGGTTTCCATTCGTTAACCTTTCTCCGGAACAACGCGAATTAACCCCGGCGATCGCGACCGTTCGTTTGAAGCTCGCCGACGACGCGTCGCTGACGCAACCTCAACGAAACGAATGCTTCCGCGCCGCGCTCGATATTCTTAGCGCCGCGAACGATCTCGCCGCGTTGCGAGCGATTGTCGCCAAGGAAAAAGCCGCTTACAAAGCGTCGCCCAACGATAAAAGCGCCGAGCGCGTCGCGTTTACCGAACAGATAATCGTCAACCGCCGCCTCGTTAGCGTTCTGCAATCCCTCTCCAAGCGTTACGCCGATCGGCCAATAACGCGCCGCGATCCTCCGACGCTAACGCCGGAAGAAGAAGCGGAACTGCGCTCGCTCGAAACCGAACTCGTTGCGAAAGTTAAGGCGGCGGAAATCCCGTTCCAACCGACGGACGCCGTTCAGGACTGGGCGGACGTCGCCGTTTCTTATCTCTCTATTTTTGAAGGTCTTGCGTCTCAAATCGGCAGTTCGTTCAAAAAAGAGTTGCGCAACGTTTTGGCCGACTCCGACGACGCGAAACGACGCAAAATCGCCGAGCGATTGAGCGCCGAAATTCGCCGCGACGAACTGCCGGGCAAAGAACTTAAACTCGAAGGCGTTCTCGCCGACGGAACCGAACTCGATTGGGAATCGTATCGCGGCAAAGTCGTTTGGTTCCAAACGCGTCCCAATTTCGGAACGTTGACGCCGTTCGCGTCGCAGAACGACGCTCCGCAAATCGCGAAATACAAAGAACTTTACGCCAAATACGCCGACGCCGGACTCGCGGTTCTCGAGTACAACCACCTCCTCAGAGCGCCGGAAAAAGACGTCAAACAGTTTGTTCCCGAACCCGGTTACCCGATTTTGTCGCGTCGTTTAAGCGCCGACGCGAAAAAGGATTACGTCGACTTTGCCGAGCTTTACGCCCTCGAGCGCTTCGCGCAAGCGATTCTTATCGACGTCGACGGGAAAGTCGTTAGCGTTCGCCCAAACGTCGACGACCTCGAAAAGCTCTTAAAGGAGCGTTTCCCGAACGTTAAGTAACGCCGCGCCAACGTCTCGACGCCCGCCGCGACGCTCTTTCGCAACGCGTTTCCGACGATTCGTCGCTCGGAAACGCGTTTTTTCTCGTCGTCGCGCCTTGCAAAACGCCTTTGCCTAACGTCTTGCCGAACGTCTTTTTCTTGCGCATTTTACGCAGTTTGCGCCGTTTCGACGGCGGCGCGCAAAAATTTCGAAAAAAATTCGCCGAAACGCGCTTAAAATTCTTCGTTCCGATTGATTTTTATCGACGTTTACGCTATACTTGTCGACGCAATTCGCGACGCGACCGGTCGTTCGGCGCGCCGCGACTCGTCGACGTTTTCGGCGTTCGAAGCGTTTTTCCTCCGTTCGCCTCCGCTCGACGCTTTTCGTTTTCCCCCTTGGCGACGCGCTCGTTTTTTTTCGGCGGCAAGTCGCTTCAATTCGACCTTTAGAAAGGGTTCCAATGCGTTTTTCCCGTTTTCTTTTTAGCGTCGCCGCGACCGCGCTGATCGCCGCTCCCGCCGCGCTTTCCGTTTCCTCCGCCGCCGCGCAAGACGCCCCTTCGGCCCCCGGCGTCGCCGTCGCTAAATCCGGCGCTCCCGCGACTTTCGACGAAACGCTCTTCAACGTCCCGGACGGCCAAAACGCCGAATTTTACCAAAAACGCTTGAACGATTTGCAAGCCGCGTTCCAACAATATTACCAAGCGACCGGCGGCGACCAAGCGAAAATCGACGCGTTAATCCCGAAACTCCAAATCGCGGCGAAAACGATCTTTAAGAACCTCGTCGACGCGAAAGACGTCCCGGCGGCGGAAGCGTTCCAATACTTCCAAAGTTACGCCGCGTCGTTTGCGCAAGAGGGCGACCTCGACGGGCTGAACGCTCTCCTCGCCAAAGAACAAGCGAAAAAACCGGTCGACGCCGAACGCGTTAAGTTCTTGGATTACATCATTATCAGCGTTCGTCTCGACAAAGCGCTCGAAGCGAACGACGAAGCCGGTCTCGCCAAAATCGGCGCGGAAATTATCGCTAAAGCCAACGCCGACGATACTTGGACGCAAAACGCGCCGGCGTTGCTCTCCGGCGTCGCCCGAATGAATCCGAAAGTCGGAACGCAACTGCTGAACGATCTTTGCGCGTCGTTCGCCGCTTCGAAAGACGCGAACCGCCGACAAATCGCCGCCTCCCTCGCCGGTCAGCTCCGTTTCCTCAACCTCGTCGGGCAAGAAATGAAAGTCGAAGGGCTCTACCTCGACGGAACCGAAATCGACTGGGCGTCGTATCGCGGCAAGGTCGTTTTGATCGACTTTTGGGCGACCTGGTGCGGCCCCTGCGTCGGCGAAATCCCGAACATGACGCGCATGTACGAAAAATACAACGCCGCCGGGTTCGAAATTCTCGGATACAGCCTCGACCAAGACCTCGACGCGCTCCACAAGTTCGAAGAAGACCGTAAACTCCCTTGGAAAACCGCGTCGCAAAAGCTCTCGCTCGACTCTAAAGCGAAGAAATTCGTCGATTTGAGCCAATATTACGGGATCACCGGCATTCCGACGATGATTCTCGTCGGCAAAGACGGCAAAGTTCTCAGCACGAACGCGCGCGGCCCCGAACTTGAACGCCTCCTCAAAGCGCAATTCCCGACGGTCAAATAAAACGCAACGAAGCGAAGCGATTCGTCGAATCGCCGCCGTCGCGCTTCGCCAACCGTTTAAACAACGTCGTTTACGCGACGACTTCGCGCGCCGTTTTCCAATCTTTTCGCGTTGGAAGACGGCGTTTTTTCTTTCTTGCGCGCCGCTCTTTCGCAACCGCCCCGCGACGCTCTTTCTTTCTTGCGCGACGCTCTTTCGTAACCGCCGCGCGACATTTTATCGCAACCGTCGCGCGACGCAATGTAAAAAATTTTCAAAACAAACGACAAAATGAAGCGGAATTTTCTTGACGTCGCTTAGCGCTCGCGATAAAATAACGTTGAAGCGACGTAACGTCGTTTGGAGCGACGAGTTCACTCGAACGCGTTTTCCTCTTTCATTTCAACGTTAAGGATTTTATTATGCTCAAGCCTCGCCCCCAACGTCGCGACGCCGCGACGCGCGTCCTTCTTGCCGTCGCGCTCGGTTTTGGAGCGGCGGGCGCTTCGCCGGTCGTTTTCCCCGAATCGCCGACGCTTCGCGTTTTCGCCGCCGACGAAACGCAAGAAGCGCCCCTTTCGGACGCCGAGTTGTTCGCCGTCCCGCCGGAAGGACAAGGCGTCGCGTTTTACCAAGAGCGTTTGGAGGCGATTCAAGCGAGAATCCGCAAAATTCGCCAAACCGAAGGCAAGGAGGCGGCGAAACTTGCGCAAGAAAAGTCGCGAGAAGCGCGCGTCGCCGTTTTGCGCGTTCTTATCGACGAGCCGTCGCTTGAAGCGAACCGCGCCGTTCGTCTTCGCGATTATCTTCAAGCGAAGTTCGGCGAATCGGGCGATCTCGACGGTTTTCAAGCGTTTGTCGACGCCAACGGCGCCGCGCTCGAAACCTCCGTTCTTTCTTCGACTTACATCCAAATAGCGGAAACGCGAAACGTCGAGGCGGCGAAACTTTTCGCGATCGGCGACCGCGTCGCGTCTTACTCGCTCGACCAATGGTTTTCGCTCGGGCCGTACAATCGCAACCTCGAAGCCCCCTCTTTGAACTACCTCGTCGAAATCCAAGACGGCCAAACGTCCGGCTACTACCGCCGCGCTTACCTGCGCCTGCGCCAACAACGCGTTACTATTTGGACTTACGACCGCTTGAAACCGATCTTCAACTTGGCTTACCGCGCGATTTTCCGCAATCTCGCCGACGCCGCCGACCTTCCGGAAAGCGACCGCGCCGAGTATTTCAAGCGTTACGCCGCGACGCTCTCCGGCGACGAAGCGAAAGCGCGCCTCGCCGACGAAGAAGCGAAACCGGAAAACGAACGTTCCGACGCTCGCGTCGCCGTCCTTAAAGCGACGGTCGACGGGACGTTAGGCGTCGAGCCGCAAGCGCCGCTTTTTCACGTCAAATCGAACGCGAACACCCCGAAATCCGCCGACGATTTTTCCGAAACGCTCTTCGACGTCCCGGACGGTCGAAGCGCCGATTGGTACGAAGAACGCTTGCGACGTCTTGAAGACTCGGCCCAAAACGCGCCGCCCGAGCTCGCGCCGCGCCTTATCGACGCTCGTCATAAACTCTTGCTCCGCCTCGCCGAAGCGCAAACGACGCCGACGACGACGCGTTTTCGCCATTTTACGCTCTTGATCGACTCGCTCGAAGAAGACCTCGACGCGTTCCAAGCCTTCGCCGCCGAATTTAAAGCGAACGCCGACCTAAACGACGAACACGAAGCCGCTTGCGTTCGCGCTCTCGACGAACGTCTCATTCGCCGCCGCGTCGCGCGGGCCGCGCTTTCGCCGTTCAATCCCGAAGCGCTAAGCCCCGAGAAACGCGACGCCGAGTTGGCCGAAATCGAAACGGAACTCGTTCGCCTCGCGACGGAAGAAGGCGTCCGTCTCGCCGCCGGCGCAAAGGAGTCCTCCGACCTCGACCGCATTCCGCATCTCTTCTTCCAAAGCGCGCCGCAGGTCGCCGGTCGACTTCGCGAGAAAATTATCGCCGCTCGAGCCGCCGCCGTCGCGGAAATCCTTCCCGACGATTCCCCGTTCGCAACGTTCGACGAAACGCTTCTCGACGTTCCAAACGACGAAACCGCCGCGTTTTATCTCAAACGTTTGAGAGCGCTCGACGCCGAACGCGGCCGTTGCGCCGTCGCTTACCGCGAACGCGAAAAGGAACGCGGTCTCGACGAAGCGGCGCGCCTTTACGTCCGCCCCGGTCAAGTTCGCCAAGGCGGTCGAGTCGTTCGCGCGAAGCCGGAAACCGTCGATTCGCGGTACTTTGCGACGGTCGCCGAGTTGGAGCGCCGTCTTGCCGACGCGCCGGAACTCGAACCGACCGTTCGGAACGAACATTACCTCCGTTATCTCGCGGCGACGACCGACGCGAAACCCGCCGCGGACTACTGGTCTCCGGAGCGACGTCGCGACTTTTACGCCGAACGCGCCGCCGAAGAAACGTCGAAAACGCCGGTCGATTGGCGGCGCGTTATCCTCTTGAACGATTTGATCGACCGCGAAGAGGAAAAAATCGCCAAGGAGGCGAGACTCGAAGGCTACCCGACGCCGCTCAAAGCCGACGAAATCGCCCAACTTTGCGACGTTCCAAACGGAGAAACCGCCGAGTTTTACCGCAAACGACTCGCCGCGTTAAACGTCGTCGCGATTTACGCCGCTCGGTCTTCCGACTTCGCCGGAAATTCCAATACCAACCCCAACGCTACGTTCGCGCCGCAAATCGCCGACGCGACGCTCGACGTTTCGCGCCGTCTCGCGTTCGCCGACGACTTGGAGCCGTTCGCGCGCTTCGTTCGACTCCAACGTTACGCCGACGCGCTCCTCGCCGACGGAAAATTCGACGCGCTTCGGGACGCGCTTGAAACGGCACGCTCCCGCGACAAGAAGTCGCCGGTCGACGAACTTCGCGAACCGTTCTTGGAGTTTGCGCTCCTAAAAGCGCGTTTGCAAGGGGTTAAAAGCAACCCCGACGCCTTAAACGCGCCCGCCGAGCTAACCGAAATCGCCGACGCGCTCGTCGAACGCGTCGCCGACGGCGCCGTCCCTTGGCTCCTCGACCGCGCTTGGTCGCAAGAAGCCGAAACGTTCGCGCAAGAAATCGCCGCGCTCGACGCCGACGTCGCAAAACGTTTCGCCGCCGACCTTTGCGCCGCGCTCGCCGACTCCGAAAGCGCCGCCGACCGCGCCGTCGTCGAGCGTTTGAACGCGCAATTCCGTTAATCGTCCTTAGCCGACGCCCGCCAACGTCTTATTTTTCAACGTTTAACTCAAACTGAGAGAAATCGCTATGTCTCGCCGCCTTTTCGTTAACGCCGCCGGAGTCGCCGCAATCGCCGCCGCGACGTCCGCTTTTTTCGTTTCCGCTCCGACGTTCGCCGACAAACCGTCGCCGACGCCGACCGTCGAAACGTCGCAAGAGACGACGGCGGAAGAGATTATGAAGTCCGACGACCCTTACGCCGCGATCGGTTTCAACGAAGAGCTTCTCGACGTTCCGGACGGCAAGCCCGCGCGTTTTTACGACGACCGTTTGGCGCTTCTTTTCGCGGAGCGCCTCCGTTGCGACGTTCGACTTAAAAACCGTTACGCTCGCGACGCCGCCGCGGCGGCGAAGCCGGACGGCTTTTGCGGAACCCCGAGCGTCAACGTTTCGAAGGCCGCTTTGCCGCCGTTCGGCTGCGTTCTCCATATGGGCGACGCTCGCCTTTGGCGCCCGGCGAAACCGGGAACCGTTTCGGCGCGAACCCTCGACGTCGTTCTTCGCGCGTCGCTTAAAGTCGCCGAAACGAAAGAGTTGGAACGAAGTCGTCGCGACGAAGGATTCCGCGCGCATATCGACGCTCAAACGGCGATTTGGCAAAACTGGCCTCGGGAAACGCGCCGCTTCCTCCTTCAAAAGCTCGCCGAAGTCGAGTCGAAAACGCCGGTCGATTTGGGGCGCGCCGTCTTTTTACGCGAACGGCTCGAACTCGCGGAACAAGAGGTTTTACTCTATTTTTATCGCACCGAGAGCAACGTCGGAGCGCCGCGACTCGTCGCCGCCGACGTCGAAAAACTTCTCGACGTTCCTAAAGGCGAAAGCGCCGAATTTTACCGCGCTCGACTCGCCGATATTCGCGAAACGCTTCTCCTCGTCGACGGAAGCCTCGTCGCCGACAAGCAAGGTTTAGGAGCGTTCGAAGGCCCGCTAAACGACGCGTCGACGGAGGTTTCGCTCCGAATCGCCGACGCCGACGACGCGTCGCCGTCCGAACGCTTTGCGCATTTCCAACGCGCCGTCGACCGACTCGCCGACTCGGGCGCCGTCGACCGATTACAGGACGTCGCCGAACAAGAAGCGGCCCGCGACGCGGTCGACGCAACCGACGAAGCGCGAACGCCTTGCGTCGAAATCGCGATTTTGAGCGCTCGGCTCCGCAACCTCGAAACCGCTTCGTTAAAACGACCGGCGGGCGAACGAGGCCTCCGTTCGCCCGAAGCGCAAGCCGAATGGTCGCGAATCGAAATCGAACTTCTCGAGCGCGTCGACGACGGCGAAATCGCTTGGAAACTCGGCGGTTCTTGGGCTCGGGTCGCGGAAGATTTCGCGGAGCGCGTCGAAAATCTCGACCGCGACGTCGCGGCGCGATTCCGCAACGACTTCGGCGCCCGTCGCGCCGCCGCCCAAAAAGCGCCCCAATAAAATCCGACGAAAATCCGGTCCGCGCGCCTAAACGCTTTAAAAACCGAACTTGCAAACTTAACCGCAACGACAACGACAAGGAGACAAAAATGTCCCGTCAAAAACGCCTTAACGCCGTCGCGACGACCGCGCTCGTCGCCGCTTTCCCCGTTTTTCCGCTCTTCGCCGACGAACCGACGCCGACGCAAAACGACGCCGCGTCGCAATCCGCCGCGCCGCAAGTCGCCGCGCCGCAAGTCGCCGCGTCCGAAACCGCGACCGCCGACGAAACGCTCGCTCCTCCGGACGTAAACGCCGCGTTCGCCGACTTTAACGTTTCGCTCTTTGAGATTCCGGACGGCGAAACGGTCGAGTTTTACCGACAACGCGCCGACGAAATCGAACGCGAATGGAACCGCCTCGCCTCCTCTTACCCCGCCCAACAACGAGAATTTGCGCGCCAAAGCAATCCGAACCAAGCGTTCAATCAAGCGACGCTAATCACTAACGCTCCGTTCGGAACCGTTTACGACGGCAAGCGTTTCGTCGCGGCGCCCGACGACTCCGTTCCTGCGCGACGCGCCGTCGCGCTCGCCGACTTATGCGGTCGTCTCGCCGACGCGCCGGAACTGCCGCGCGAAGTTCGCGGGCAATATTATCGAAAATGGGTCAACGTTTTGAGCGGACGCCTCGCCGACAAGTCGCCGCAAGAATGCCGGGAGTTTTACGCGAAACTTCTCGCCGACGAAAAAGCCAAGTCGCCGCTCGACTTAGGACGCGTCTTTTTTTTAAACGGCGCCGCGTCGTTCTATCCCCAAGACGACGTCGAGTCGTCCCAATCGGTCGAGGCAACCGACGTTGAAAAACTCCTCGATATTCCGGAAGGCGAAAGCGCCGAATTTTACCAAAAGCGCAGCGACGACCTGAATCGCGCCTATTTGAAACGCACGATCGCCGACCGGGGGAACGGCGTCGCGCCGGACCAAGATCTCTATTCTCGCGTTACCCAAGCGTTCGACGAACTTCGCAAACTCCGTTCGCAAGCGTTGAACGCGGAAGCCGCCGCGTTCGACCGCGCCTCCGTTAAACCGCTCTTCGACGTTCCGTCGCGAGAAAGCGCCGCGTTTTATCTCGAACGTCGCCAAGAAACGGAAAACGTTAGAAAGCAAGTTTCAAGACTTTCGCAATGTCAAGAAGGACGCGACTTAGGCGCGTTCGAAGTTCGTCTTCGCACCGAAACGCTCCCGGAAATCGACAAGCGCCTCGCGTATGCCGACGACTTGGAGCCGTTCGACCGCTTCCTGCGTCTTCAAGCTTGGCTTCACTTCGCCGACGCCGAAGCGATTCGCGACGCGCTCGACGCCGAAATCGCTCGCGACGCGACGTCGGAAATTGACGCTTGCCGCGAACTTTACGTCAGACAAGCGTTGGCGAAAAAACTCCTCGCCGACGCGCTCGCCGAAGCGCGCAAAACGCTTCCGGAAGCGGAGCGTTCCGCCCTCTTCGGCCTGTCGCCCAACCCGCCCGTCGAGCCGGAAGCGCAAGCGATGTTCGACGCCGCTTTTATCGAAATCGCGGAACTTGCCGACGGCGGCGCGGTTCCTTGGTCGCTCGGGCTTAGTTGGGCGGAATGGGCGGAAGACCTCGCGCTCGACCTCCAAAACAAAAAATACGGCAAACTTGCGACGCAGCTTCGCAAAGAGATTCGCGACGCGCTCACCGACTCCGAAAACGAAACGGATCGCCGCGTCCTTCGCAAGCTCGAACGTCAAATCCGCGCGGGCGAAATCATCGGTTCCGAAATCCCGGTCGAAGGGCGCAACCTCGACGGAACGCCTTTCGATTGGGCGAGTTATCGCGGCGCGCCGGTTCTGCTCGTCTCCGGTTCCGTCGAACAATATTGGGCCCCGAACAGCGATCCCAATTTTATCCCGAACTGCGTCGAAGAAGGGTTGAAAGTCGTTAAATATTGTCCCGATTTGAAGAGCGCGGAAGCGCAAGAGAAACATCACGCGCAAAATCGCGCGGCGGTCTTACGCTTTCAAGCGACAAGCGGATACCTCGAGCAGCAGTGGCCCGGCGTCGAATCGCGCATGCCGTTCGCGGCGTTTATCGTTCCCGCCGAAGGAAAAGGCGGCGTCAACGATTGGCCCTACGATCGCGGAATCTTGGGGCGCGCGTTTGGCGTCCTCTTCGACGCGGACGGTCGGGTTCTCGCGGTCGAACGAGCGCCGCTTGAATGCGAAAACGCGCCGAAAATCGCCGACGAGTTGCGCGCGCTCTTCCCGAAGGTTCCGGTCGCCGAACGAAATTAAAGCGACGCGGCGTCAAGCCCAATTTCCTTCGTTCGTTCCAACGGCTTAACCCGTTTTTTTACTTAACCTAAAAGGAGACGATTATGTTCCGCCGAAACCGCCTTAACGCGGTCGCGACGTCCGCGTTCGTCGCCGCCTTCCCCGTTTTTCCGCTCTTCGCCGACGAACCGACTTCGCCTAACGACGGCGCGTCGCAAGCCGTCGCGACCGTCGAAACGGTCTCCGCGCAAACGTTCGAACTCCCGGACTTAAACGCCGCGTTCGCCGACTTTAACGTTTCGCTCTTCGAGATTCCGGACGGCGAATCGGTCGAGTTTTACCGCAAACGCGCCGCCGCGCTTCAGGGCGAATGGAGTCGGCGCTCGACGCTTTATATGTTAAAACTTGAAGAAGCGGCTCGCGCAAGCGGCGCGCCCAAAGAGTTTACGACGATCGCTTTTAGAATGTTCCCGGGAACGATTCCGACGCCGACCGGGTTCGTTAACGCGCCCGCCGACTCCGTTCCGGCGCGCTACTCCGCCGCTTACGCCGCGACGCTTCGTCGCTTGATCGACGCGCCGGAGCTTCCGCCCGAAATCCGCGGTCGGTATTACGCCGACTGGGCGAGCGTCGCGTCGGGGCCGCTCGGGGAACGTCCGCTCGTCGCGTTGCGCGACTCTTACGCGAAACTTCTCGCCGACGAAAAAGCGAAGTCGGCGCCTAACTTAGGACGCGTTCGTTACTTGCAAGAAAGACTTTCGACCGTCGAATGGCGCGTTGAAAACGGCTCCGGCGTTTTCGGAAGTCTCGAAACGCCCCGACCGTTCGACCGCGCCGCCGTCGAAAAACTCCTCGCCGAGTCTCCGCAAGAGGAAAGCGTCGAAGTTTATCGAACGCGCTTCCGAGACCTTATATTCGCCGAAAACCGCGCTCGCGAAGCGGGAATGGGCGCCGACGTTATCTCGGCGATTCGCAAACGCTTAGAAGAGGCTTCGAAGCTTTTGCAGAAAGCGCAACGCAAGGAAGCCGCCGCGCTCGACGTCGCCGCCGTCGAAAAACTCCTCGACGTTCCGCAAGACGAAAGCGCCGCGTTTTATCTTGAACGCTACAACGAGACGCAAAAAATCGCTTCCACCCTTCGAGAGTACAACGACGCCGGCGCTTGCGACTTGCGCGACCTCGAAAACCGTCTTTCCGAAACGCTTCCGACGCTCGCGCGGCGCCTCGCTTACGCCGACGATTTGGCCCCGCTCGAACGCTTCGAATACTTCGTTCGCTATATTTACTCCTGCGACGTCGAGGAGATGCGATCGGCGCTCGAAGTCGAAACCGCTCGCGACGCGACGTCGGAAATCGACCGCGCCCGCAAGCCTTTCGTCGAATATCGCCTCTTGGAAGCGCGTCTGAAACGCGCCGTCAACGAAGCGCGCAAAGACCTGCCGGAAGCGGATCGTCATCGTTCGCAGGTCAAAATCCAAACGCCGATTTCGCCGGAACTTGAAGCGACGTTCGCCGAACTTTTCGACGAGATCGCCGAACGCGTCGACGACGGGGCGCTTCCTTGGGAACTCGACCAAACTTGGGCGTTCCACGCGAGTTATCTCGCGGGCGTCGTCGGAAGTTACGTCGGGCCGGAATACGCGACGCGTCTTCACAAGCAACTTTGCGCCGCCCTCGCCGACGACGAAGACGAAACGAGCCGTCGTTATCTCGAATTCTTCCAAACCGCCGTTCGCAACGAGGAACTTAAAACGCGTTTCGACGGTTTTCCGGTCGAAATTTCGGCGACGCTCCTCGACGGAACGCCTTTCGATTGGGCGAGTTACCGCGGCGCGCCGGTTTTGATTGAAATCGTTCGAGTCGACGCCGACGGCGACGTTCTTCCCCGCGCGGCGCTCGACGTCGCGTCGCTCGACGCTTACGAAAAAGCCGGTTTGCGCCGCGTTTGTTACGTCGCGAAACCGCTCGAAACGGCGAGTTCCTACGCGGAACGGATTCGGAACTTCGTCGGCGACGACGCGATTCCGCTCGTCGCGCCGACGGAACTTAACGCGACTTGGCTTGTAGAACTTCGCGTTAGCGCCCATTGGGTTCTCGTCGACGCCGACGGCAAAACGCTCGCCGCTTGTCCGAAACGTCCGATGAACCGCGACGACGCGCCGGAAATCGGCGACGCGTTGAAGCGGATCTTCCCGAACGTTTCGACCGAATCCGCTAAATAACGCCGTCGACGCGTTTTACCTTCATTTCT
>JAFTUJ010000483.1 GCA_017466305.1 Thermoguttaceae bacterium | reverse complement strand
GCGGGCGATCACCGCGACTAGTTTGCAGCCGACGCCGCGCGTTCTCGACGTCGGCGCTTCGTCGGGCGTCGCTCCGGGGCGCAATTACACGCCGGGGGGCGGCGGCGGTTCGACGCCGGGGCCGCTTTATCATTAAACGCTTAAACGCCGGGGTTTGGCCGCGTTGTCGGGACGCTTTGTCGCTAAACGCTTAAACGACGAGGTTTGACCGCGTTGTCGGGACGCTTTGTCGCTAAACGCTTAAACGCCGGGGTTTGACCGCGGTGTCGGGACGCTTTGTCGCTAAACGCTTAAACGCCGGGGTTTGGCCGCGCCGAAATCGCGAGCGCGGTCGCAAACGGTCGAGAGGAGGAAAACGGAGATGAGGAAGAGCGGCGGGCGGCGAAGGTTCGTTGAAACCGCGGCGATTTGGGGCGCCTTCGTCGCGATTTGGGCGACGGCGGCGGGCGCGTTTGCGTCCAACGTCGTCGCGGCGGAGAACGCGACGTCGGAAATTCGGCGCGGCCCCTTTATCGTTCGCGCCGACTTCGACTTAACGCCGCTCGAAGAAGAGTTGCGCGAACTCGATTCGCTCCTCGACGAGATAACGCGAACCTTCCGATTGCCGAAATTGCGCGAAAACGTCGTCGTTCGTATCTTCCGCGACGAAGCGACTTGGCGCGAATATTGGAATCGCGAGTTTGCGTCGGCGCCGTATCGTCGCGCGCTTTACGACCGCAAAAATTATCTTTTCGACCGCGACGGCGCGAACGGTCGCGTTTATCTTTGCGTTAATCCGCTGTTTAAGAACGACTTGCGACATGAGTGCGCGCACGCGGTTTTGGCGGCGGCTCTCGGACGGAGCGTTCCGATTTGGCTCGACGAAGGGATCGCCGAATATTTCGAACGACCGGCGTCGGAGCGTTTGACGAACGCGACTTGGCGTCCGCGGACGATCGAACGGTTGCGGCGCGGCGAGTTTTCGACGTTGGAGTCGCTGGAAAAGTTGGCCGGAATGAACGAAATGTCGCCGGTTAAGTATTGCGATTCTTGGGCTTGGGTTTGCTGGTTTCTGAACGGCCCGGACGCGGTTCGCGACGTGTTGCCGCAATACTTAAACGACTTGGCGTCGCGCAAACCCTTCGCGGCGAAACCGAGCAAGCGTTTGAAGGCGATCGCGAAAGACGGCGCGGCGGAACGTTCGTTGCGGCGTTTTTACGGCGCTTTGTAACCGACGGCGCGGCGGGAGACGGCGCGGGGTTGAAAAGACGTTTTCCGAACGGGGAGCGTCTTTTTTTATTCGGGCGTCGGCTTAGTCGACGGCGACGACGCGGAGACGCGGGCGCTCGTCGGCGGGAACGAAGAGACGCGGAAAGGCGGCGCGGCGCGGCGGTTCGTCGTCGGCGGCGTCGACGCCGACGAAAATTTTGAGCGTCGGCGCGCGTTTCGGCTCCGGTTGCGACGCGGAGGCGACTCGCGGCGTCGGACGGAATGCGTCGAAACGCAGGATCGTCGGTTCGGCGTCGTCGGACGTTTCGGGGGAAAAGAGGGCGAGGCGCGGACGGTCGGTTTCGCGACGTTGGGGCGTTTCGGCGGCGACGTTCGCGTCGTTTTTCGACGAACGCTCGGAACGGAACGCAAGCGAAATAAGTTCTTGCGACAACGAAAGCGCGGCGGAAGCAAGGTCGCCGGGGCGGCGATCGGCGGCGCGAGCGTCGGCGAAAAAGCGGCGCGCGCGTTCGGCGGCGTCGTCGAGGTCGCGTTGAAAATCGTTCATAAAGGCTCCGGCGTCGAAAAGAAAAAAAAGGAAAAGCGCAAACTCGGACGACGAGGGCGCGACGCCGCGACGATAACAAATCGGCGCGTTCGGCGCAAGAGCAAATTTCGGCGAAAAACGGAGAAAAACGGCGAAAAAGCGAAAACGCCGAGAAATAACGGCGCGTTGAAAAAAGACAACGCCGAATCGGCGCGGCGGCGGATTCGGCGTTAAACGTTGGAAGTCGCGGAAGTTCGACGGTCGACGCGGAAACGTCGACCGCCGAGTTCCGTTGAAACGGCGTTGAATTGGCGACGGGAAACGATTATTCGTCGCGCCAAGTCGAGCCGACGAGCGCGTCGATTTGCAGGTCGTTCAACTTTTCGCCCTTCGAAACGGCGTCGCGGGCGGCTTGCTCGCGTTGGCGAAAATAGTTGTAACGCTTTTCTTGATCGACTTCGACGGCGGCGACCGGTTCGAAGTTGGACGCTTCGCCGCGATCTTGCTTCGCGAGCCGCTCTTGACCGCGTTTAATGAGGGCGAGCGCTTCGGCGTACTCCGGCGAAACGGACGCGTCGGCGGCGCCCCAACGATTCAAACAGGGGCTCCGCTCCGGACGGTCGAACGAAATCGCGGCGCTCAACGCCAAATTCTTGAGCCCGGTCAACTCGGACAAACGCTTCGTTTCGTCGTTCGTCAGCGGCGAACGCCCGTACGGGTTGTCGCGGTACGCCGAGCCGTAAGTCGGGTAATACGGCGCGTTAATGTCGATCCAAGTCGCGACGCGGTCGACCGCCTCCGCGTCGACTTTGCGGTCGACGTAAAGGCCGAGTTCGCGGCGTTTGTCGTCGATTTCCGGTTTCGAGTGCCCTTGCGTCAAGACTTCGTAAAGTCGGCTCTTGCGAGCGCCCCAGAAGTTCGGCTCGAACTTGTTGTGCGGGCCGGCGCCGGGGACGCGGACGAGTTCCTTCGAACGAATTTGCCAATACGACGCGTTGAACGCCGGGTTGCGGTCGCCCGCGAGGACGAGCTTTTCGCCCGCCGGTTTGCCGAAGTCGTGGCAAGCGACGCAGTACTTGTCGAAGACCGGCTGGACTTCCTCCAAATAACTGAACAAACGCGGTTCGCCGCGCCAAGGTTCGAGCGGAAGCGGGTCGCCGGAGAGCGCGGAACCGGCGAGCGTTCCGGACGTCGGCGCGTCGAGACGGCTCTCGTGGCAGCCGACGCAAGCGTTCGTTTCGCCGGGGCGCGCCATAATGCCGCTGCGCATCGACTGAATCATAACGCCTTCTTCGTCAAGGAGTTGGAAATAAACGAAACGGTCGGCCGGAACCGCGAACGAAACGCTGCCGTCCTCCGCGACCGGAACCGTCCCGAGGATTCGCTTGTTGTTGAAGTCGTTCCAAGCCATTCCCGGCGCTTGCGTTCCGGCGCCCTGCCAGTTGGCGTGCGTCCAGAAACGTTTTTCCGGCGACTCGACGACGCGCAAATATTTGACCGAGCCGGGCTCGACGTTTTGCATCCCGAAACCTTCGTAAACGTTGCTAACGTGGAAGTAACCGTTCGGGGCGTCGAGGTCGACGCGATCGGCGATCGTCGCCGGAACGTCGGTCGGGAGAATCGGGCGAGCGTCGTAACAGCCGGGGCCGTCCGCCCAAACTTGCGTCGCGCCGCCGTCCGGGTCGAGAACGTAAAGCGCGGTTTCGTCGCCGTTGCCGGTTTGACCGGTCGCCAAAACGAAGCCGTCTTCGAGCGGGAACGGGTCTTCGTACTTGCGAGGCGAGCGCGTAAACGTATCGTATTTCATCACTTCGCGCAACGGGTCGGCGCCGGGCGCGTCGGAAATCCAGTCGATCGTTTCCGGCGGCCAAGTTTGGAGAACCGGCGCTTTGCCGTCGAGCCCCAAGCGGCGATCGATCAGCGCGACGGCGCCCCAAGGTCGGTCGTGGCAAGAACTTAGGACGCAAACAAACGTCGAGTCGTCGCCGGGAAGCGGGCGCGCGTCGATAACGCCGCCGGGGGACGCGGTGTTGTTGCCCCAAAAGATTTCGTGTTTCGCGCCGTCCGGATTCGTTACCCAAACGCCCTGCGCGTCGCCGAAGTTGCGGTCGACGTACTCCCAACGGTCGTAAATCAGGCGACCGTCCGAAAGGAGCGCGGCGTGCCCTTCGAAGAGCGTGCTTTTGCCGATTTGGCGAACGTTCGAGCCGTCGCCGTTCATTTTGTGCAAATTGCCCATAATGTGACGGTTGCACATGCAGTATTTCGGCTCGCGCGTCGACGAGAAGACGATTTCGCCGGTCGGGAGGTAAAGCGGGTCGAAGTCGGACGCGCCGGAAACGAACGTTAATTGGCGGAAACCGGCGGTTTCGGCAAGTTGGGCGATTTCTTCGGCGGTCGTCGCGGCGGTAATTTTGATCGCGGGACGGTCGGCGGCGAGATGCAGCGTCATTTCGCCGATGTGATAGTCGTCGTCCTTAGATTTTCGGAACGAGAAAACGACTTTCGTCGCGTCGACCGAAAGCGCCGGGTCGCGGACGATTCCGTCCGGGAGTTCGAGGAGCGTTTTCGACTCGTTGGTTTTCGGGTTCCAAACGACGAGCGCGGAATCGCCGACAAAGCTGTTTTCGTTGATTTCGCCCTTTTGGAAGAGCGTCGCGGTGTTGTGA
The DNA here is from genome assembly GCA_017466305.1 of Thermoguttaceae bacterium. Lineage (GTDB taxonomy): Bacteria > Planctomycetota > Planctomycetia > Pirellulales > Thermoguttaceae > RUG369. The sequence goes on along the minus strand of JAFTUJ010000483.1, from coordinate 1,740 downwards.
TGGTCGGGGCGGTATTGAGCGCGGCGAACGTAAAGGACCGGCGCGTCGAGGGTTCGGAGAGCGTCGAGCGCGGCTTCTTTCTTTTCCGCTTCTTTGCGCTCCGCTTCGAGGCGCGCTTTTTCGAAGAAGTCGCGGCGCAGTTTCGTTCCGGCGTCGGAGATTTTACCGGGGATTTCGAACGCGTCGCAGCGGATGTGCGCCCAGCCGCCGGTTTCAAGGTCGACGACCCGAAGGAGCGCGAGGCGGCCTTTATATTCCGCGACGTTCCAAACGACCGGGTCGAGCTTTTGGTTGTTTTTCCCGACGACTTTCAACACCGTTTCGACGTCGCCGCTTTCGTCGAGAAGCGCCAAGCCGACGTAAACGTTTTGACGCTCCGCGCCCCCTCCGCCGACGAGGAATTTCAGCTCGTCGCCAACGATTTCAAAGACCGGCGACTCGATAACGCAACGGACGTCGTCGGTCGGCGCGGGCGACGCGGTCGATTCGAGCGTCGTCAGGTAACGCTTGCCTTCTTTGACGTAAGGGACGGTTTCGTCGTGAAACTCGGCGTCGCGCGAGCCGATCGGCTTCGTGTTCGCGCCTTCGACGATCGCCCAACCGGCGGAAGCGAGGTCGCCGCTTTCAAAGTCGAAAACGAGCGGAGCGGAAACCGGCGGAGCGTCCGGCGTCGGCGCGGAAACGGGCGCGGCGAAAACGGGCGCCGCCGCCATTAATATTAATAAGGAGAAAAACGACGATAACGATCTTTTCATCGGACGGTTCCTCGCGGTTGCAAAATAACGCGTCGGACGCCGGAACGCCGGAAAAATCGGCGAACTCGGCGTCGGCGCGTCGACGGAAAGTTAAGAAGCGATAAAGCGGGTAAATTGGGTTGGTTGGGGGAAACGGCGAAACGATTAAGACGCGTTTTCGGAACGCTCTTGAAGGAGCGTCGCGGCTCGCTCGACCGCCTTGGGCAAGACGTCGCCGAGCGATTCGCGGAAAACGAGCGTCGCGAAACGGTCGAGCGGCGTCGGCGTTCGATTGACGACGACAAACGGAACGTCGGCGTCGCACTCGCGCGGAAGTCCCGCCGCCGGATAGACTTGCAACGACGTGCCGAGGACGAGGAGCAGACGCGTCTCCCACATCGCTCGTTGCGCGCTTCGCAACGCCCGCTCCGGCAGCGCTTCGCCGAAGAAAGTAACGTCCGGTTTCAAAACGCCGCCGCATTCGGGACAGCGCGGAACCCGACCCGCCGCGACGTCCGCGTCGAAAACGGGACGCTCGAACGACCGCTCGCAGGCGACGCAACTCGACGTTCGCAGCGTTCCGTGAATCTCCCAAACGCTCGTTGAACCGGCCGCCGAATGGAGCGCGTCGATGTTTTGCGTAACGATTTCGACGCGTTTGCCGAGCTTGCGTTCCAAGTCGACGAACGCGACGTGCCCGGCGTTCGGCGCCGCCGCGACCGTTTGCGCGTAAAACGGCCCGAAAATCCGGTAAAACTCGCCCGGATTCTCGTTGAAAAAATCGATGGAGAAGACCGCTTCCGACGTCGTTTGGTAAATTCCGGTCGACGAGCGGAAGTCGGGGATTCCGCTTTCGGTCGAGATACCGGCGCCGGTCAACGCGGCGATTTTCGGCGTCGCGGCTAAAAGTTCGGCGAAACGTTGAGTTTTCGCGTCAAAATCGAGTTCGGCGGGCATTGAACGGCCTTTCGACGGTTAAAATAGGAAACGCGGGCGAAATAGGAAG
>JAFTUJ010000482.1 GCA_017466305.1 Thermoguttaceae bacterium | reverse complement strand
ACGCTTCCGACGCGTCGACCCGCGTCGTCGATTCGAAAAACGTTCCGCAAACGGTCAAAACGACGGACGGTCGCGAGCTGAAGCTCGTTTGGAACGACGAATTCGACGGCGAAGGCGCGCCCGACCCGGAAAAATGGGGGTATGAAATCGGTTACATCCGCAACAACGAAGCGCAATATTACTCCGACCGTCTCGAAAACGTCTTCCAAAAGGACGGCGCGCTGACGATTCGAACGCTGAAAGAAAAGTTCCCGATCGCCGGCAAGCCGGGCTCGAAAGGGCGCGACTTCGCCGAATACACGTCCGGCAGCATTAATACGCTCGGTAAAGCGGGTTGGCTTTACGGTCGCGTCGAGGTGCGGGCGCGTCTCCCGAAAGGGAAGGGAATTTGGCCGGCGATTTGGATGATGGGAACGAACATTCGCGAAGTCGGTTGGCCCCGTTGCGGCGAAATCGACATTATGGAGTACGTCGGCAAGGAACCGGGACGCGTTTACGGGACGATTCATATGCGTCGTCGCGGCGCCGCCGAGTCTTGGAAGGTCGTCAGCAAGGGAAATAACGTCGAGCCCGGGAATCCGGAGGGCCGCTTCTGCGTTTACGCGCTCGAATGGACGGAAGACAAGTTGACGATTTTGGTCGACGAGGAAGTCGTTCTTGAATTTTTGCGTTCCGAAGAGGAAAAGAAAACGGAAGTTTGGCCGTTCGACAAACCGCATTATCTCCTGCTGAACACCGCGATCGGCGGCGCTTGGGGCGGCGAGATCGCCGACGATACTTGTCCGACCGATTATTTGATCGATTACGTTCGCGTTTATCAATGAACGCTGCGGTAAACGTCGGTTCGCGGCGGAAACGTTCGCGCTCAACGTTGGGCTTTAACGTCGCTTTTTAACGTTGAGCTTTAACGTCGCTTCTTAACGTTTACTTTTAACGAAAAACGCGCTTCTCGAAACCGGGAAGCGCGTTTTTTTAGTGTTTTTCGACGTTTGCGTTAAAATGGAGGAAATGGCGAATCTTTGCGGCTCCGTTCGGCGGCGTTCGACTCCGTTCGGCGGATTAGCGTCCGGCGGCGCGGCGTTTTTCGCGGACGATTCGTTCCATTTCGGCGACGACTTCCTCGATCGTTTTCCCGTCGCTGTCGATCAAAACGGCGTCGTCCGGGCGTTTGAGCGGGCCGATTTCCCGCTCCGAGTCCTGCCGGTCGCGCTCGACGATTTGGCGGAGCAGCTCGTCGAAATCGACCGTTTCGCCGCGACGTTGGTGTTCGCCGAACCGCCGCCGCGCCCGTTCTTCCGGCGAAGCGGTCAAGTAAAATTTGCAAAGCGCGTCCGGAAAAACGACCGTTCCTTGGTCGCGCCCCTCCGTCGCGATCGGTCGCGAAAGGCCGATTTCCCGTTGTTTTTCGACCAAAATCGCTCGCACCGACGGCGCGCCCGCCGGATATTTGACCGACTGCGAAACCTCCGGCGCCCGCACCGCGTCCGAAACGTCTTCGTCGTCGAGAAAAACGCGCCCGCCTCTCGACTCCAACCGGCGTTCGCGAGCGATTCGCGTCAACGCGTCGGCGTCGGTTAGGTCGACGTTTTCCCGCAACGCGCAAAGCGCGATCGCTCGATACATCGCGCCGGTGTTGAGATATTCGATCCCCAAACGTTCGGCGAGCCGCCGCGTCGCGACGCTTTTGCCCGCTCCGGCCGGACCGTCGACCGTTACGACGTCGATTTTTTGCACTAGACGCTCCTTTTTTGGTGTTATTATTGGTTTTTGAAGTTGTTTTCCGTTTTTTTTTAAGGCGTTTGATTGTTGAAAGCCGCTTGAGTCGCCGACGCGTTAAAAGGAAGCGTCGCCGCAAAACGCCGCGTCCAACGCCCGCTTGACAAGCCGAACCGGCCCTCTCGCGTTTCGCTTGACAAGCCGAACCGGCCCTCTCGCGTTTCGGTCGACAAGCCGAACCGGCGGCGAAGACGACGAGAGCCGGCGCGTCGGACGGCGAACGGCGCTTTCCTAGTTTATTTATTTTATCTAAACTTGGGGTTTGCGCTAGCGCTCGACGGAAGTTTTTGCGCGACTCGTCGCCAAAAAGCGTTTAAATCTTCTCGCAATTGCGCTTGGCGGCGTTGCGTCGGCCGGTTTAGGGGTTCCAAAAAAAACGTTTTTGACGAAAAAAGTCTTTAGGCAAGTATTTTTGACAAAATTTTTAAGCGCGATTTTATTTTGCTTCGTTGCGTAAATGAAAAAAAGTTTTAGAATAACGTCAAGTTGGTTAAAATGCGCAAAATAAATAAGACGCTGAACTTTTGACGGCAAGAGCCGGCGAGCCGACGGAGAACAAACGCGGCTCCGAATATAACGATTGTCGCGAATAAAGACGTTAAATCGGCGCGCAACGTTCAAGTCTTGACGACGATTAAGTTAAAGACGTTGAGCGGAAGCGCGGAAGCGCCGATATTAGGGGAAAGAAAGGGAGTTCCCCGCGACGTTTTACTTCGTTGTTGTTGAAGTTTGACAATTTTAGCGATTTAGAGAGCGTCTTGCGCGCCAACGCCTTTTTTACTCGAGCGACGGGAGCTTTTTTCTCCCGCTTTTTCGTTTCGCCGCGCTCGTTCCGTCGAACGAACGCTTATCGCGACGGCGACGAAAACAAACGGCCCGGCAACTGACGAACAGGAGCGATTTTTATATGAAACGCGGTTTTGACGACTTCGATAAAGAAGGTTTGGACCCGTCTTTCATTGACTCGGACGCCTTTTCCAGCGACGCGTTGTTTTTGGACGACTTTTCTTACGCGGACGAACGCGGAGCTTCGGCGGACGAGCTTTTTGACGATCGCGACGATTTTGACGCCGATTACGACGCTTTTGACGCGGAAAACGTCGACGAAAACGACGCGTCTTCCATCGCCGACGCGTTCGACGACCCGATTCGCATCTACTTGGTGCAGATGGGCGATATTCCAATGTTGACCCGCGACGAGGAACGCCGCGCGGCTCGCGAAATTGAAACGACCCGTCGAGCGTTTCGACGCGCCGTCCTGAAGATGGATTGGGTCGTTCGCGACGCCGTCGAGTTGCTGACGAAAATTCAACGCGGGCGCGCTCGACTCGATCGAACGATCGACGTTTCCGTCGCCGATTTGAGCGCGAAGAAGCGATTTCACGCGCTGCTCGAGCCCGCGCTCGCGACGTTGCGCGGCGTTTTGGCGAAAAATCGCGAAGACTTTTTGGCGCTTCAATCCGGAACGCTGACGGCGGAAGAGCGTTCCGAACGTCGCCGCGCGTTGGCGCGACGCCGTCGCCGCGCGTTTCGCCTCTTGAACGAACTCGACCTTCGAACGCAGTCGTTCGCGCCGTTTCTCGATAAATTGACGCGTCGCAACGAAAAAATTCGCGAACGTTACGAACGAGCGAAAGAACTGCGCGAACGTTTGGCGCGCTTTGACGCCGTTAAGGACGACGTTTCGTTAAATTTGACCTCCTTAAAACCGACGGCGGCAAAAGCGGTCGATTGGGAAAAGACGACCGATTTGGCAAAAGCGGTCGATTGGGAAAAAGGGGAAAAAACGCGGAGCGCAAACGACGCCGACGAGCCTTTCGTTCTTTCCTTGACGAGCGACTCCGTTTCTTATTCGGAGCCGAGCGCGGAGTTCCCTATGTGGCGCGCGGCGGTCGGCGGCGGTCGGCGTTTCGCTTTTGAAAACGGCGCGGAATATGAAGAATTGCGTTCCGAATATCGACGTTGCGTTCGATTTTTGCGGAATCAACGCCTCGCCGCGAACGAAACGCTTGCGGCGCTCGACCGAAAATTGGCGTTCGTCGCGCAAAAACGTCGCGATTTCGAGTCGGCGAAACGCGCTTTTTCGGCGGGAAACCTGCGGCTCGTCGTTAGTATTGCGAAACGTTATCGCAACCGCGGTTTGAGTTTCCTCGACTTGATTCAAGAGGGGAACACCGGGCTGATGCGCGCCGTCGACAAATTCGAACACAAACGCGGTTTCAAATTCTCGACGTACGCGACTTGGTGGATTCGTCAAGCGATTTCGAAGGCGATCGCGGAACAGTGCCGCGCGATTCGGATTCCGAACCATTTGCTCGAAACGTTGAAGGCGGTGCGCAAAGCGTCGCGCGAGCTGACTCGCCGAACCCGCGTCGCGCCGACGCCGCAGGAAATCGCGAAACTTTCCGGCTTGTCGCCTTCCGAAATTCGCGCGGCGATTCAAATTTCGCGTCCGCCGCTGTCGCTCGACCGTCCGGTCGAAGGGAGCGACGAGAGCTTTTTCGGCGATTTCCTCGAAGACCCGCGCAAAAACGACCCGTTGGTCGAGATGAACCGCGCGGCGCTTCGCGAACGGCTCGACGAAGCGTTGTCGGCGCTGTCGTTCCGCGAACGCGAGATTATTCGCCTCCGTTTCGGGCTCGCCGACGGGTACGCGTACACGTTGGAGGAAGTCGGGCGCATTTTCTCCGTTACTCGGGAGCGCGTTCGTCAGATCGAAGCGAAGGCGGTGCGCAAGTTGCAACATCCGGCGCGTTCGAAGCCGTTGAGCGGGTTTTTGGAAGGCGCGTTTAGCGATTCGGCGACGCGGCGGCGGAGCGAAAACGGACGCGCGGCGACGAAAAGTTTCGGCGCGGTCGACGTTTTGGACGCGAAAAACGGTTTGAGCGGAGCGGAAGAAACGACGCGAACGGCGAATTTTGCGCAAGTTGGGGAAAAGACGGCGTTGTCGTCGGCTTTGTCGCCGTCTCCGTTTGTTCCGGCGGTCGATTTTGTCGGTTCGCCGTCGGTCGCGTCGATGTTGGCCCCGAATCGTTGAGCGCCGTCGAACGTTTTTTTCGTTCTTTTTGGAGGACGACGCGAAAATCGCCTTGAAACGAGCGCGCGTTTCGAATAAAATAAACGACGGGCGCTCCGGCGACGCCGCGCGAAGCGCCGCGTCGTTCGCGCTTGAACGTTGGTCGCGCCGACCCGGCTCGCGTCTTGCGGCGGCGAACGGAGAACGAAAAAGATCGAAAGGAACGGAAGCGAACGATGAGCGCGCGCCGAGGAACGTCGAAACCGGAAAAAGTCGAACTGCAAATGACGTCGATGATCGACGTCGTTTTCTTGCTGTTGGCGTTTTTTGTCATTACTTATAAAACGCCGGAGGTCGAGGGGGATTTTGCGATCCGAATGCCGGTCGAGGCGCAGTCGAACCAAGCGCCGACGCTCGACGAATTAACGCCGGTCGTCGTTCGTTTAACCGCCGATTCGCGCGGCGAACTCTCCGGAATTCGCTTCGGCGACGCGGCGCTCGGCGATATGAACGCGTTGCGTTCCTCCGTTTATCGATATATTATTCAAAACGAAGTCGCCTTCGCGGACGCTTACGCGGGCGCCGGAACGCCGGTGTTTCGCGACGACTTGGAGGTCGAGCTCGACTGCGATCCGGGCCTTCGTTATCGATACGCCGTTCAAGCGATCACCGCCGTCGCGGGATACTTGAATTCCGACGGTCAAATCGTTAAAATGGTCGACAAGGTAAAATTCGCGCCGCCGAAAAACTAACGCCGGCTTTGGGTCGCCGACTTTTGAGCGTCGGCTTTGGTCGCCGACTTTTGGTCGCCGACTTTTGGTCGCCGACTTTTGGTCGCCGACTTTTGGTCGCCGACTTTTGGTCGCCGACGTTGGGAGCGTCGTTTCTCGGCGACGGTCGGCGCGTCGGATTCTCAACTTTTCTTGATCGTCTTTCGCCCTTTCGATTTTCGTTTGGTTTAGCGAACGCGGGATTTGAGGTTCTTATCGCTTGTTCGACCGAACGACGAACCGGGCGCGCCGTCGCAAACGGGAGGAAACAATGAATCGTCAAGAGCGACGTTTCGGGCCGTTTATTATAGAGCGTTTGCTGGGACGCGGCGGAATGGGCGCCGTCTATCGCGCCCGAAACGAGGAAACCGGACAGACCGTCGCCGTCAAAACGTTGTTGACGCCGCTCGAGCCGGAGCGCGAGCGGTTCGAAGCGGAAATTTCGACGTTAAAATTGCTGCGACATGAAAATATCGTCAAACTCTACGGCTTCGGTCAAGAAGACGGCGTTCTTTATTACGCGATGGAATACGTCGACGCGCCGAGTTTGGCGACGCTTTTGAAGCGCGGACGGCGTTTTACTTGGGAGGAGGCCGTTTATATCGGCGTTTCGGTTTGCCGCGCTTTGAAACACGCGCACGATCGCGGCGTCGTTCATCGGGATATAAAACCGGCGAACATTCTTTTGCTCGACGACGGCGTCGTCAAGATTACCGATTACGGTATCGCGCAATATTTCGGCGGTTCGCGCTTGACCGGAGCGAACCAAGTCGTCGGGACGATCGAGTATATGGCGCCGGAGCAAGCGAAAGCGGGGCCGCTGACGCCGCGCGCCGATCTTTACTCGCTTGGGGCGCTTCTTTACGCGCTCTTAACGGGCGAGCCGCCGTATCGCGCTCGCTCCTTGCCGGAGTTGTTGCGGCGGTACAACGAGGAGACGCCGGAGTCGATTCGCCGAGCGCGCCCGGAGGCCCCGAACGTTTTGGACGCGTTTTTGCGTGAACTCCTGCAAATTTCGCCCGAAAAACGACCCGGCGACGCGCGCTTGATCGGACGAAGGCTCGAAGGCATCTTGCGAACCGCTTCGGGAATTAAAGACGGGAATCCTTTTTTGAGTTGCCGCTTTTTTATCGACGGTCGCTCGACCGACGTCGAATCGGGAGGAAGCGAAGAAGACGAAAGCGAGCGCGACGAAGCCTTGGAAATGTCGCGCGACGCGGCCCCGGACATTCCTTACCGCGCTTTGAGCGACGAACGCCCGGAGGAGAACGAAGCGTCGCCGTTCGAGCGAACGACCGAGGTTAACGACGCGAGCGCGAACGCGGGCGCGAACGAGCGCGAGCGCGACGCGGACGGTTCGACGTCGACGCTTTGCGTCGACGCGGAGTCGGACGGCGAATTTGACTTGGCGACGGACGCCGCGTCGTCGGAAGGGGAAAACGGCGCCGACGGCGAGTTATTAAGGGCGAATCTTGCGAGCGCGAACGCGAACGCGAACGCGAACGTTCGGCGCGGCGCGTCGACGTCGGGCGCGGCCGCCGTCGCGTTCGGCTCCGGAAACGGCGAAACGGAAGCGGATTTTCGCGCGCCGACCGCCGTCGAAACGGAAAATTTCCCAACGGAACGCGAAGAAGCGACGGCGACGGCGACGCCGACGGCGCGGTTGGAAAACGACGGCGACGCCGACGACGATTTGGAAGACGTCGAGGCGTCGTCGTTGGACAAGTACAAAAGGTCGCGCTTCACGCCGGTCGCCGAAGGGGAGTTGGACGCGCTTCCGGCGAAAAACGAAGGGCGACCGTTCCTGCGAGCGGCGCAAATTTTGCTGACGTGCGCCTTTTTAGGAGGTTTGGGCGTCTTGGCGGGACGCGTTTTTCAACCGCCGACCGCCGATCGGCTCTTTGAGCGAATCGAGAGCGAGCTGAACGTGCCGGACGCCGAATTCTCCGCCGCGTTGCGTCGAGCGGAGGACGATTTGCGGCGAATGGTCGAGCTTTATCCGAACGATCCGCGTTCCGAAGGCGCGAACGAGCTCCTTGAGCGTTTGGAAATCGAGTCGACCGAGGCGCGCTTGGAGCGGCGACTCGATCGCAAGCGGCGCGAAGCCGCGTCGAGCCCGATCGAACGAGCGTATTTTGACGCGCTTCGCGTCGCGGAGAAGGATCCGGAGGAAGGCGTCGCGAAGTTGACCGCTTTCGTCGAGCTTTTCTCCTTGGAAGCGCAGGAGGCAAAAGCGGCGAAAGGAACGGGCGACGAGGAGTCGGTTCAAGCGTTCGTCGGCGTCGCGACTCGAAAACTCGAGCGACTTCGCGAAGAGCGCGAAAAAGCGCGCAAGGAAGACTTGGCTTTTATCGCCGAACGTTGGAGCGCCGCCGTCGCGCTGGCTCCGACGAATCGCGCGGCGGCGGAAAAGATAAGAACCGCGCTGATCGAACTTTACGGCGAAAGAGCTTGGGCGGACGAAGCGTTGCGCGAAGCGAAAGCGACCGATTGGAGCGAGAAAGCCGAAACCGACGCGGCGCAAAAATAACGCGTTTAACTTCCGCCGACGCAATGAGTTTCGGCAAGTGAAAACGTTCGCGAGCGTCGCGACGAGCAAGGTAAGGCGTTCGCGAGCGTCGCGACGAGCAAGGTAAGGCGTTCGCGAGCGTCGCGACGAGCAAGGTAAGGCGTTCGCGAGCGTCGCGACGAGCAGGTAAGGCGTTCGCGAGCGTCGCGACGAGCAAGGTAAGGCGTTCGCGAGCGTCGCGACGAGCAAGAAATAAAAAAGCGTTTTTCGACCGAGATCGAAAAACGCTTTTTTTATCGCGTCAATAGATCGCGCCGCCGATTCGAGGAACTCGAAAAAACGCGGCGCGCTAAATCGGCGATCAGTTCGCGAAGTGAGCGAACGCTTTGTTCGCTTCCGCCATACGGTGGACGTTTTCGCGCTTCGTGTAGGCGACGCCTTGCTTGTTGTAAGCGTCGAAGAGTTCCGAAGCGAGCTTTTGCGCGGTCGGTTGCCCCTTCTTGTCGCGAACGGCCATCAGAATCCAGCGGATGCAGAGGGATTGAGCGCGGTTCGCTTTGACCGGCATCGGGACTTGGTAGGACGCGCCGCCGACGCGCTTCGAACGAACTTCAATGCTCGGCTTAACGTTTTCAAGCGCCGTCGTGAAGACTTCGAGCGGTTCGACGTCTTCGACTTTGCCGCGGAGGATTTCCAACGCGTCGTAGAAAATCTTTTGCGCGGCGGTCTTTTTGCCGTCCCACATCAAGCAGTTGATGAATTTGCTGGCCAACAGCGAACCGTAGACCGGATCGCCTTTCAATTGTTTTCTACTGGCGGTAATACGACCCATAGCGTTTCACACTTTCTAATATTCAAATCGAAGTCCGGAACGCAACGGGTCGCGACGAGAGAACGAGAGAGTTTAGGGCCGGTAAAAAACAACCGACGTTACTCCGTCTCCAATGAGCCGAAAAGGCTCGGGCGACGTTGCTTACGAAACGTGCGTTTCGCAGGACTTCACGCGTTAATTGTTGGTTGATATCGTTGAACGTTCGCAAAAAAATAAGGAACGCTCGAACGCGGCAAACGAAAAGCGATCGCCGCTAAATCTTGAACAAACCGTTAAAATGTCGGCTCAAAACGCAAAAATTAGCGTTTTTTCGTCGGGCCGGCGTTCTTTTTCGCGCCGTAACGGCTGCGCGCTTGACGACGGCCTTCGACGCCGGTCGCGTCCAAGGTGCCGCGGACGACTTGGTAACGAACGCCCGGGAGGTCGCGAACGCGGCCGCCGCGAATGAGAACGATCGAGTGTTCTTGCAGTTTGTGGCCTTCGCCCGGGATGTAAACGGTAACTTCTTTGTTGTTCGAGAGACGAACGCGCGTGATGCGACGAAGAGCGGAGTTCGGTTTTTTCGGTTGCATCGTGCGGACCAAGAGGCAGACGCCGCGTTTTTGCGAGCAGCCTTCGAGAACCGGGGTCTTCGTGTTGCTGTGTTGTTGTTTGCGGTTTTTACGCACCAATTGATTGATTGTCGGCATTGAAACTCTCTCGTTAGTCTTTGATAAACTCTCTCTACGCTTTATATCGTCAAAGCGATTTCGCGCCGCGACTTTTTCGACCGCCGCTCTTCAAAGAGGCGGGGGCGCGAAATTACGCCGATAAAAGTCCGCTTGGAAACTGAATCATACCAGAATTTTTCCCAACGTCAAGGAGTAAATCCCCGTCGCCGTTCATTTTTTGCAAATTTACTCCTTGAAAGGGGGCGGGAGCGCGACGGCGGCGCGAAAAAGGCGGCGCAAGAAACGACGCGACGCGCCTTCGGAACGAACGTCGTTCGAGAAGCGCGTCGGTAAAACGCCGGAGCGAGCCGGGAAATCAAGCGTTTTTGAATTCTTTAACGATATCGTAAATACCGCGAATATTTTCGTGCGAAACGTTGGCGCCGATCGTCGCGATGAAGCCGCCGGTGAGGACGCCGAGGCATTCGCGGACGTTGCGAATCGTTTGCGCGGACGTCTCTTGGCCGTAAAGTTCGTCGACGCGAGTCGCGAAGCAGAGGCGTCCCCGATGCAGGCGTCCGAGCGACGCGCATTCCATTGTCGCCGGCGTTTCGACGCGAACGACGTCGGCGCCGATTTCGCGCAAGTCGCCGAAAAACTCCGCGCACTCCGCCGAGACGCTGAACCAAACGTGCAAGCCGACTTCTTTCGCGCGCTTGAACTGTTTGGCGTAGTGTTCTTTGAGGAGGCAGCGCCATAGGGATAGCGTAACGCGGGACGTTTTCCGCGGGCCCCAATCGTCGCAGAATTCGATTCCGTGGAAACCTTTGCGCGCCAACAGGTCGAACATATCCGTTTCAAATTCGAATATGAGTTCCATTAACTCCATGAAGCGAGTCGTTTCGATGAGGAAGTCGACCGCGCTGAGTTCGGCGCCGCGCAGGGCGGAGTAAACGGAATAGCCGCTTAAGCCGAAGCTGGCGAGGCGGTAACGGTCGCCGCAGACTTTGGCCGCTTGCGGGACGCGGGCCAAGCGGCGTTTCACGTCTTGCGGCGGCGCTTGGTAGACGTCGACTTGGCGCCATTCGGGGAGCGTCGGTTCGACCGGAACGACCCAAGAGCCGTCCGGGCGGCGGACGCGGCGGAAGCCCCATTCGCTCAACGTCGGGTCGTTCGGATCCGGCAGGGACAGGTCGGAAGTCAAAAGATCGCTCAATCCGATCTTGTCGCCGTCGACCCAAACGGGGACGCGTTCCGGGTTTTTGAACTGGATCGCGTGATCGACGAGAGCTTTTCTCGTTAGCATACTTTTCTCCTCGAACGCCCTTTGTCGGTTCGTCTCGACCGATCGGTTCCGCGGGGGATTGGGAACGGTCGGCGGCGCCGGCGTCGATTGTGTTTTGTCGATTAACAATAGCTTTTCAGTATTTCAATATATATTAATGGGCGACGTTTGGTTCCGAAAGGGAAAACGTCGCCGCGCCGTCGTTCCGTTTTTAACCGTTTTGACCGTCGAAAGCGAGCGGAGCCCGAGCGCGCGTCGTCGACGGCGGTTGGAAAGGGAAAGGTTGAACGTCGCGTCTATCATTGTATTTTTTCGCGCGGGCATTTTCAAGGGGAAACCGGGAATTTCTCTAATTTTTATCGAATTTTTTGCATTTTTTTTTCGAATGCGGTCTCGGCGCTCGTCGCGTTTCGGCGAACGGCGGGGTTGACGGCGTTAAACGGGGCGTTTGGCGGGGGCTTGTCGATTTGAGAAAAGTCGGTATATTGTATTGGCTTGGCGTCGCGGGGCCGAGCCCGTCGGAGGTTGGCGGGCGGCGATCGCGGCTGGGGCGCGAAAAGTGAAAAACGTTTGAAAAAAATGTTGAACGAGGAAAAAACGACGCCGCGCGCTCGTTCGTCCGGTTTGGGGGACGCGTCGCCGCCGTCGAGTTCGGAACGGGACAAAACGCCGCTTGAAAGGGCGCGAGAGACGTTGCGTCGCGACGGCGAGTCGACGCGGCGGGTTGGGCGCCTTCTTGGAACGTTGGGGGGGCAAGTTTTTTTTGCGACCGGGATCGGGCTGACGGCGGGCGTCGTCGGCGCGGCGTTTCAGACGGCGATGAACGCGGCGAGCGGATTTTTTGCGGCGGATTATGCGAACGGGTTCGCTTGGTCTCTTCTTTTTTTACCGGCGGTCGGTTTGGCGATCGTCGCTGTTTACAACGCGGCGCGGCTTTCGGTCGACGCGGGGACGAATCGCGTCGTCGCGTCGTTGACTTCGGAGAAAAAAGCGTCTCTTTGGTTGGGGCCGTTGATTTTTTTGACGTCGACGCTGACGCAGTTTTGCGGCGGTTCGGCGGGGCGCGAGGGGGCGGCGCTGCAGTTGGGCGGCTGCGTCGGGCTTGGCGCCGGGCGATTGTTCCGTTTGGACGCGGCGGCGCTGAAGATCGCGATTCTTTGCGGGATGAGCGGCGGGTTCGCGGCGGTTTTTGGAACGCCGTTGACGGCGACGGTTTTCGCGTTGGAGATCGCTTGCGTCGGCGTCGTTTATTATCCGGCGCTTTTGCCGGCGTTGGTCGCGGCGTTGGTGGGGAGCGCGATACCGGCGGCGCTGGGGTTGAAGCCGTTTTATTACGAGCTGCCCGATTTTCCGGAAACGTCGGTCGCGTTGATTGGGAAGACGCTTCTTTTCGGCGCGTTTTGCGGGGCGGTTTGCGTTTTCTTTTGCGCGGCGGTTCGGCGGACGACGCGGTCGTTTTTCGCGCGATTTCCGAACGATTATTGCCGCGTCGCGTTCGGGGCGCTTTGCGTTATCGTCGGAACGCTTCTGCTTGGGACGAACGCTTACAACGGGACGGGATTTGGGCTTGTCGAGGAGGCGTTGGCGGGGCGGGCCGTTCCGACAGCTTTTTTTTGGAAGGCGATTTTGACCGCGTTGACGCTTGGCGCCGGGTTTAAGGGGGGCGAGATTGTTCCGGTTTTCGCCGTCGGCGCGTCGTTTGGCTGCGTCGCGGGGCCGCTTTTGGGGATCGATCCGACGCTTGGGGCCGCGTTGGGGATGATCGGCGTTTTTTGCGGCGCGACGAACTGCCCGTTGACGGCGATCGTTTTGAGCGTCGAGCTTTTTGGAGCGCAAAACGCGGCGCTGTTCGCGATCGTTTGCGGCGTCGGCTTTGCGACTTCCGGACGCGTCGGGCTTTACCGGAGTCAGCGGTTGTTGTACTCGAAAACCGCGTTTGGGAAAGACGGCGATCAAGCGGCGCCGAACGCGTAAAAGGGCGGGAAAAAAAAGGGGCGAGACGCGGTAAAAAAGCGGAAAAATGCGCGTTTCGCAAACGTTGAATTTCTACTAAAGAAGTCTGTTTGGGGGCGTTCGGCAATATTTTTTGGAAATTTTTTCCGAAATTTGGGAAAAAGCGCTTGCAATCGCAAGGGGCTTGAGTATAATAAGAAAACGTCGTATGGCGACGTGATTTTTTTGCCCCTTCGCCGTTTTAACCCCCTTTTAGGAGGGAACGGTTTCGAGACGAGCGTCGACGGGGCGGCGTCGCGACGCGATTTCAAACGGAGAAAGATCGGCGTTTTCTCGCGTCGGCTTTCTCGTTCTGCCGAGTGTTTTTTATCGGGTCGTTTTCGGGCTAAACGGAACGACGAGCGTTTCTTATTTTTCGACGCGCGGCGCAACGTCGCGGGGAGAAGTAGCGTAAAAGAAACGCCGCTCGAATTTTCGAACGTTGAATCGAACGTCGGTTTAAACGTGAAACGGTTCGGAAAATTAAACGAGCGATATTAACGTTGTAAAAATAAATAAAAGAAAAGCGAAGGCGTTTTTGCGCGAAAACGACTTTGTTTTAACGAATATTTTACTTTAAGGAGCAAGAATTATGTTGAACGGTTCCGAAGAAACCAAGCGTCCGCAAGAATTCGGCTCGTACGAAGAAATGCAATTGATCGCCGAAGCGCGTCTCGAAGAGCCGCAACGACGCAACCGCAACGTGTTCGACGCGATTATGGAAACCGGGCACGACGAAGATTTCGTTCCGGTCGTTACCGACGAATTCTGCCCGACCGACGCTCCGGCCGGTTCGCCCGCGAAGGTGCAAGTTTTGGCCGAGCGCGTCCGCAAGGGGTTGCCCCTTTGGCATCCGGAAGACCGCGTTTCGTACTCCGGTTTGACCGGGTCGGCGATCCGCGCTCGCGACTGAGCGAACGGAGCGGAAAGCGCGTTGGTAAAATAGCGTAATTAGCGAAGATAAACGAGAGACGGCGAGTTTGACGGCGTTTCTCGAACGACAAGCGGCGCGGCGACGAAGGAAAATCGGCTCGTTTTCGAGCGGGAAACCGGTTTTTAGTCGCGGCGCCGTCGAGTTTTTCTTGACGGCGGCGGAACGCGACGCGGCGAAGGCGGCGAAAAACGCGTTCGGCGGCGAAATTCCGAACGAATCGAGCGCGGCGATGAATCTGTTTAAGCGTCTTTTGTCGAAATATCTGCTTCTTTGGTTGATCGCGACGTGCGTCGTCGCGTACTTTTGGCCGTCTTTGTTCGGGAAGAACGCGACGAATCCGTTTTTGCTGACGGCGAACGGCATGTCGACGTTGATTTTTGTAACGATGACGGCGGTCGGCTCGTTGTTGCCGTTCGACGAAGTGAAAGCGGTCGCGAAGCGTTGGCCGAAGACGCTCGGCGGGACGGCGATTCAATATTTGTCGATGCCGACGTTGGCGTTTTGCGCGGCGAAGCTCTTCGGCTTGGAGGACGGGGCGTTCGTCGGCGCGATTTTAGCCGGGTGCGTGCCGGGCGCGATGGCGTCGAACGTCTTGACGCTGACGGCGCGGGGGAACGTCAGTTACTCGGTCGGCTTGACGACGTCGGCGACGCTCCTTTCGCCGGTCGTCGTGCCGCTGACGTTGGCGTTTTTCTTGAGCGGCGAAAAAATTTCGCTCCCGGTCGGCGACGTGATGTTGAATTTGCTGATAACCGTCGTCGCGCCGGTCGGGCTGGGGTTCGGACTCTCGCGACTTTTCGGCTGGTGGCAAAGAAACGCGGAACGGTTCGCGGAAATCGTTGCAAACGTTGCGATTATTTGGATTATCGCGGCGGTCGTCGCGAAAAACGCCGCGTCCTTGTCGTCGCTGACGTCGGCGCTTTTGGGCGCGTTCGCGTTCCTGAACGTCGGCGGGTACTTGGCCGGTTACTTCGGCGGCGCGGCGATCGGGCTCGACGGCGGAATGCGCCGCGCGCTGACGATCGAAGTCGGCATGCAGAACGCCGGACTCGGGACGGCGTTGGCGACGCGGTACGTCGACGACCTGCCGGAAGCGTCCCTTTTCTGCGCGTCGTATACGTTCGGCTGTATGGCGAGCGGGATTATTTTGGCGCAAGCGTTCCGAATTTGGACGGAGCGGCAAGAGCGCAATAACGGCGACGGCGGCGCGGTTGAAACGGTTGGAGCGGTTGGGACGGACGTCGAAACGACGAAAATGAACGAAACGCCGGACGAAACCGCGTGAAGCGGCGCAAAATAGGAGGAATAGCGAAAAAAGAAAAAGCGTTCGTCGTCGGGGCGAACGCTTTTTTCGTTGGGGGTAGGCGCGTTTCTTCGGCGTTGTTTTAGTCTTCGTCTTCTTCGTCGTAATCTTCGTCGGCGTCCTCGTAAGGGTCGACGCTCGGGTCGATCGCCGCGGGCCAGCGAATAGGCTCGCCGACTTCCTCTTCGGTTTCTTCCGCTTGCGAAACGAACTCGTTGATCAAATAATCGACGAAACTCGAGGGTTGGTAATAACAGTCGTCGATGAGTTCTTGCGCGAAGAAATCCCAAGTAACGATCGCGCCTTCCGGTTGGTTGACGTCGACGCAAATATACTCGTCGCCGTCTTCGTTGACGATAACGACGTAATTTTCCGGAAGCGCGCCATTTTCGCGGACGTCTTGCGTCGCGATAACGACGCCCGGCCATCCGGACGCCGCGTTGTCGTCGACGATCCCGCAAAACTCTTGCCCGAACCAACCCAAATTACCCCATTTCGCCAAATAACGACGGAAGTCGGACGGGAATTTGACGCCGAGCGCCGCCTCCGCCGCTAAAATCGACTCTTCGGACGCGCCGGGCGGATTGTCGGTCATTTCGGCGATTCCGCCGCGTTCGGTGGAAACCTGAAAAAATTGCGGGTTCAATTCGACCAATTCGACCAAATCTTCGAAGCGGTATTGCATTGGGGCGGCTCCTTTCGGAAAATAGAGAAAATAAAGAAGCGGGGCAAGCGGCGCGAGAAGAGCGTCGCGGCGTCGCTAAATCTAATATATATTATATTTCGTTCTCAAAAGCAAGAAAAAAAGCCGCTTATTTCAAAAAATTGCGAAAAAAACGACGCGCCGTCGCCGAAGCGTTGGAATAACAAGGATAACGGAAGTAAGGAAACTGCGCGAAATAAGTAAGAAAGATAAGGCGACGCGAACGGGGAAATTGCGGAAATAGGAAAACGGCTCAAAATCGGCGGGAAAGCGAAAAGAAAAATCGTCCGCCGTTTCGACGAACGCTTGAGCGTTGGGAACGCGGCGTCTCCGGGAGAAAACGCCGCGTTTCGCCGTTTGCTTTCGCGCGGCGGTTTAGTCGAGTTCGAGTTCTTCGAGTCGACGGCGCGCTTCGACGGAGCCTAATTCGGCGGCTTGGCGGAGCCAACGGACGGCTTCGGCGAGATTGCGTTCGACGCCGAACCCGTTTTCGTAACAAGCGGCGAGGT
>JAFTUJ010000481.1 GCA_017466305.1 Thermoguttaceae bacterium | reverse complement strand
GTAAAAGAACGCGACGTCCGAAGCGCGGTCGGTCGCCGACTTGCGTCGCGTCGCGCCCTTAAGTATTAATGGTAACAAGCGCGGACGCGTTTTTCAAGCGTTTTTCGGAAAATTACTTGATTTTTTCCGATTTTAACCCGAAATTTTTTCGACGCGGAACTCCCTAATTTCGCGTCGGTTAGCGTCGACGGACGAAAGGCGGGCGGGGGGGCTTGCGAACGTTCGCGGAGCGAGTATAATTGAAAAAGAGCGTCGGCGGTTTGGGTAATGTCGCGCCGCTCCTGCGGGAACGGGCGAAACGTCGACGAAATGAAAACGTAAAATAAGGAATAAGGCGAGATATGGCGTTTCCCGGTTTGACGATTATCGGCGAGTCGATCAACGACTCCGTTCCGTCGACGAACGCGATGTTCGAGGCGGCGGACTTCGACGGCATTAAGGAATTGGCGCGCTTCCAAGCGGAAAACGGCGCCGCGTATATCGACGCCAACGTCGGGACGCGCTCGCCGGAGTTTATGTCGAGCGTCGTGAAGGCGATCTGCGAAGCGACCGACAAGCCGATTTCGGTCGACTCGCCGGACTTTGCGCTCGCCGAAGCGGGGCTTCGCGCTTGCGACCCGAGTCGCGGAAAACCGATTCTTAATTCGATTTCGCCGCTGCGAACGGAGATGTTCGACTTGTACGAAGTCGCGCCTTTCCGCCCGGTTTTGCTCTTGACGGAACACGTCGACGCCGACGGGAACGGCGCGCCGTCGCGAACCGCCGAGGAAACGTACTCCGCCGCCGAACTCCTCTTCGCCGAAGCGAAAAAACGCGGGATTCCGAACGACGACATTATCTTCGATCCCGGCGTCGCGCCGATCGGGAGCGACTTCGAAGGGAACTTGGCGCGCCTCCTCGACGCGCTGAAAATGATCAAGGCGAACCCGGAAATGGCGGGCGTGCACGCGTCGGTCGGGCTGAGCAACTTCACCGTGATGCTTCCGCCGAAACGCAAATGCGACGGAACGCCGGTGAAGAGTCCGCTCGAAAGCGCGCTCCTGACGCTGGCGTTTCCGCTCGGGCTCGATTACGTAATCGGTTCGGTGAAGCGGAATTACGAGGTGTTGCCCGACGACGCGCCGGCGTTGGAGTGCGTCCGCGAATGCCTCGAACTCGGCGGGTTCGAATCGATTTCGCGAGTGCGTAAGTTTTACCGCTGACGCCGGTTTTGCCGATTTTAACGGTTCAGGCGTCGACGGCGAACGCGTTTACCTTGAGCGTCGAACGGCGTAAAGTTTGACGCTCGAAACGATTTTAACGGCGACAAGCGGCGGCGAGTTTGGCGATTGCGGCGACTTTAACGGCGATAAGCGGCGGCGAGTTTGGCGATTGCGGCGAGTTTGGCGATTTTGGCGGCGATAAACGGCGGCGAGTTTGGCGATTGCGGCGAGTTTGGCGGCGATAAACGGCGGCGAGTTTGGCGGTTGAATCGATTTTGACGGCGACGACGGGCGGTTTCGGCGAAAGTCGGGAGAAATCGCGTCGGGGGGCTTGTCAAAATTGCGCGCCGCGTCATAATAAAGGGGTTAAGATTCAACGTCTTTTTTCGCGTCCCGCTTTTCTTGCGCTTTCCGGCGAGTCGTTCCGGAAAATTTGAGCGCGAGAAGCGGCGGAAAACGCGAAAAGTCGGCGGTTTGCGATAAAAAAGCGGGGAAACGAGCGAAATTTTCCCGAACGAAACGCGCCGTCGAACGGAACGAAATTGCGGAGAAGAATAATGAACGATGTGTTGAAAGTGGCGACCCTCGGCGGCGACGGAACCGGGCCGGAAGTGGTCGGCGAAGCGGTCAAAGTCTTGAAGGAAGTCGCGAAACTTGAAGGGATCAAGCTCGAACTGACCGACTTCGACATTTGCGGCGAACGCTACCTGAAAAACGGCGGGATCATCATCACCGACGACGAAGTCGAACAACTGCGCCAATTTAGCTCGATTCTTTTGGGCGCGGTCGGGCACGTCGACGTGAAGCCGGGGATCCTCGAAAAGGGCCTCTTGCTCCGCTTGCGTTTCGAATTCGATCAATATATTAATTTGCGTCCCGTTAAGTTGCTCCCGGGCGTTGCGACGCCGCTTCGCAACAAGGGCCCGGAAGACCTCGACTTTGTCGTCGTCCGCGAAAACACGGAAGATATGTATGCCGGTATCGGCGGTTTCCTGAAGAAGGGAACGCCGGACGAAGTCGCGACGCAAACGGCGATTTACACGCGCAAAGGTTGCGAACGCTGCGTCCGCTGGGCGTTTGAATACGCTCGCCGCCGCAACAATCCGAAGGGCAAAAAAGTTACGCTCGTCGCGAAAACGAACGTTCTGACGTTCGGACACGACCTCTGGATGCGCACCTTCGAGGAAGTCGGCGCCGAATATCCGGACGTTCAAAAAGAATACCATCACGTCGACGCGTGCTGCATTTACATGGTCGACTGCCCGGAAAATTACGACGTCATCGTTACGACGAACATGTTCGGCGACATTATTACCGACTTGGCCGGGATTCTTCAAGGCGGTCTCGGCGTCGCGGCGGGCGCGAACCTTTGCCCGGACGCCGGCGGGACGAGCATGTTCGAGCCGATCGGCGGCACCGCGCCGAAGTTCACCGGTTTGAACCAAATCAACCCGATCGCGTCGATCAGCTCCGCCGCGATGTTGCTGGAACACGAAGGTTACCAAACCGCCGCCGACCGTATTATGAAGTCGGTTCAACTCGTTACCGGCACGAAGATGAAGAGTCAAGCCGCCGGTCAAATGGGTTACTCGACGACCGAAATCGGCGACCTCGTTTGCGAAAACCTCTAATTTTCGCCGCGAAGCAAAGACGGCGCGACGTTCTTTAAAGCGTTGCGCCGCCGAGGTTTGCGTTAACGGCGCGACCAGAAAAAGCGTCGGCGAGCGACTTTGAGCGTCCGCCCTGGCTCGGCGTTGCGTTGCTTTTCGCTCGACGGAAGCGCGACCGTTCTTTGACGCGACGTTCGCGACGTTGGTTGGGCGAACGTTAATCGAAAAGCCTCCGAACCCCGTCTAAGACGCCGGGGTCGGGGGCTTTTTGGCGTTTCTTGCGTTTAACTCTTTGGGGCGTCGACTTTTCTTAACGCGACGTTCCGCCGCGGAGCGTTTTGGGTCGACTTTTCTTAACGCGACGTTCCGCCGTCGGAGTCGTTTTTTTGTGATTTTTCTTTTCAGGTAGGACGTCTGGCGTCCCGCCTTTTCTTGACGTCCGATTTTCGCGCGATTATAATAAAAACGTCGACGCGGAATTTGGCTGTTGCGCTGAACTTTTGGGCGAGCCGTTTCAATCGTCGCGACGTCGCTTGCTCCGCGTTTTAAAAAAGAGCCGCAACAGGTTTGCGTTTCAAGACTTACCGCTTCTCGTTAACGAAAAAAGGAGACTAAAATGACCGCGCAAATTGAAGACCGCTTTTATTTCCGGCGGCGCGTCTTTTCCGTCGTCGACGCGTGCGGCGGAACGCTCTTTAACCCGGAAGATTTCGGACTTTACGTCGCAAGCGCGGACGACGCTTGCCGTCGTGGTTACGTTGCGGAGTTCGCCGTCGACGCCGAGGAACGTTT
>JAFTUJ010000480.1 GCA_017466305.1 Thermoguttaceae bacterium | reverse complement strand
GCGTTCCGACGGCGCGCCCGGAGCCAAAAACGGCGTTCCGACGGCGCGCCCGGAGCCGACAACGGCGTTCCGACGGCGGCCTCGAACCGAAAATAACGCTCCGACGGCGGCGAACGAGCCGAAAACGTCGGGGCGCGCTTTTGCTTGTCGAAGAAAAATCAAGAAAATGACCGATAATAGCGAATTTAACGAAAATAACGGGAACGCTGTAAATAATGGGAATAACGAAAGTGCCGAAAGCGCCGATTCCGCGCAAAAGCCGACCGTTTGGGTTCCGACGTACGCGCGGCTGATCGAGGTCGCCGAAGCCGACGTCGACGTCTGGGGACACGCGAACAACGTTTGTTACGTCCATTGGATGCAGGACGTCGCGGTCGCGCACTCCGCGGCGATCGGTTGGTCGGCGCAGCGTTACCTCGATTACGGCGCGATTTGGGTTGTTCGGCGGCACACGATCGAGTACCGGCAATCGGCGTATCGCGGCGAAAAAATCCTCGCGCAAACTTGGATCGCCGAAATGAAAAACGTTACATGTTTGCGCCGATACCGCTTTTTGCGCCTCCCGAACGACGTTGACGCGTCCAATTTTAACGGTTTTATGGAAAACGCCGACGATTTCCCGAAGTCGGCGATCCTCGCGACCGCCGAAACGCTTTGGGGCTTCGTTTCGACCGGAACGCCGCGCCCGGCTCGCGTCGCGCCGGAGTTGCGCGAAGCGTTCGAGAAAACGGTCGTTCAAGGGGGCGTCCGCTTCCCGAAATTGCGTTGACGGGACGTTGGACGCGTTGCGGAAAACGAACGACGCGGCGAACGTCGCGCCGGTTTGAAAAAGCAGCGGCGAAAATAAATAAACGTCGCGCCGGTTTGAAAAAAACGCGACGGTTTGAAAAAAGACGCGGCGGATAAAAATGTCGCGAAAAGAAAGAATCGAACGGAAATCGCTCGGTCGACGTTCGATTGCAAAATGACGTTCGATTGCAAAATAAGGTAAAATAGCGAAATTAGGAGAACGCCGATGGAAAAAACGAGAACGATCGTCGACACGTATCACGACGTTTACACCGAGTCGCTCGACTTGCAGGAAATTTACTCGACCCCGACCGGCGCGATTCCGTTCCGCGTTTCGAAGCGGCGGTTGCACGGCGGCGTTCAAGAGGGCGTCGACGTCGTCGAGATCGACGCGGGCAAGTTTTCGTTCGTCGTTCTTTTGTCGCGCGGGATGAACATTTGGAAAGCGCGTTGCGGCGACGTCGAGTTGAAATGGGACTCGCCGGTTCGCGGGCCGGTGCATCCGCGTTTCGTTCCGATTTTCGCCCCGAACGGTTGCGGTTGGCTCGAAGGGTTCGACGAATGGGTCGCGCGTTGCGGGCTCGAAAGCAACGGGGCGCCGGAGTTCGACGAAAACGGCGTCCTCCGCTATCCGCTGCACGGACGAATCTCGAACCTCCCGGCGCGCCGCGTTCAGGTAACGGTCGACCCGGAAACCGGCATGATTCGGCTGACCGGCGAAGTTCTCGAAACGAGCGTTTTCGGGCGGCGGTTCAAGCTGACCGTCTCTTACACGACTTGGGCCGGGTCGTCGACGCTCGTCGTCGAAGACTCGATTACGAACTTGGCGAGCGTCGACGACGAGTTCGAGTTGCTTTATCACATTAATACCGGTTATCCGTTCGTTACGCCGGGCGCGAAGTTCGTCGCGCCGTTCCGCCGAATGTGTCCGCGCGACGAAAACGCCGTCGCCGAACTCGACGCTTGGGACGCTTTCCGCGAACCGATTCCCGGTTGCGCCGAAACGTGTTACCTCTTCGACTTGGCCGCGGAGGAGAACGGCGACACGTCGGTCGCGCTCCTGAACGCCAAGGGGAACCGCGGGCTGTCGCTTTCGTTCAATAAAAACGATTTTCCGTATTTTACGCTTTGGAAGACGCAGCGTCCGAACGGCGATATTTACGTTTCGGGAATCGAACCGTCGGTCAACTTCCCGAACCGTCGCTCGTTCGAGAAGAAGCAAGGGCGCGTCGTTCCGCTCGGCGCCGGGGAGACGAAGAATTTTCGCTTCCAGTTCGACGTCCTGACCGGCGTCGACGCGATCGAGGAGCGCGTTCATTATATTAAGCGGCTTCAAGGAAAGACGCCCGGCGAAATCGCGCCCGGGCCGATTCCGGAATGGTGCGAGTGAGCGCGACAAAAAGAGGGAAAACGTCGATTATAACGACGGCGACTAAAATCGAAGCGGAAGAAAACGCCGACGGGCGCTTGTCAAACGCGTCGAAAGATTTAAACTAACGATGGTTAAGCGCGCGCGAACGGCGGGCGTCGAAAATAGGTTAAAAAAAGACCGACCGTTGGGGCGAAAACGTCGAGCGGCCGAACGTTGGGCATAGAACGATGGAAGTAAAAAGACAAACGGCTTTCGATAAAGCTCTTCAAAATCGGAAGTTTTTATACGCGAGAACGTTCGCGTTGAATCTTTTCCTTTTTGCGTTGGCGTATTTCGGCGCCTTCGCGTTGAAGAGCGACTGGTTCCGCTCGACGAGCGCTTCGGCGACGTTCACGATTTTTGAAGCGTCGATCGGCTGGGTTCTCGCGATTAAGTTCGCCGTTTTTTACGCGTCGCGCCAATACCGGAATATGGGGTATTTCGCGACGATGCGCGAGTTGCGAGCGATCGTCGTCGAGTCGAGCGTCGCGTTTGTTCTCGCGACGTGCGGTTTCGCGGCGGCGCATTCGCTCGGTTGGATCGATTACCGCGTTTCGTTGAGCGTCTTCTTGATCGACTTTATGTTGACGGTCGGTTTTCGCGGCGGTTGGCGGTTGGCGCGACGGTTCTATTTCGAGTCGGTGCTGCCGAAATTCGACGATCAAGAGGTGGAGCCGGCGTTTCTCGTCGGCGCGAACAACCGCGGCGCGCACGTCGCCAACGCGATCAACTCTCAGCCCGATTTGCCGTACCGCGTCGTCGGTTTCTTGACGATTCACGACTATAAAGTGCGGTTGCGCGTCGGTTCGCTTCCGGTCGTCGCGCACGTCGACAACCTTGTTTTCGCCGCGAAACAGCGCAACGTCAAGACGATTCTTTGCGTCGCCGGCTTGCTTCCGGGAAAAACGTTCCGCGAAATTTACTACCGTTGCGATAAAAACGGTTTGAAACTGGAAATCGTTCCGCAAGTCGAATTCATCCCGGACACGAAGACGCCGATTCGCGAGGTGAAAGTCGACGATTTGCTCAAGCGCGACCCGATTCGCCTCGATACGGAGCGAATTAAGCGACAAGTGACCGGGCGGCGTGTGATGGTAACCGGCGCCGGCGGCTCGATCGGTTCCGAAATTTGCCGTCAGTTGATGCGTTTCGAACCGGCGGAGTTGTTCCTCCTCGGACGCGGCGAACACCGAATTTTCTTCTTGGAGCGCGAACTGCGAGCGCTCGGCAAGTCGACGAAACTGACGCCGATCATCGCCGACGTGTCGAATAAGGAGCGTATCGACGGGATTTTCGACGCGGCGAAACCGGAAATCGTCTTTCACGCGGCGGCGCACAAACACGTTCCGCTGATGGAGTCGAACGTTCCGGAAGCGATTCGCAACAACATTTACGGGACGAAAGTCGTCGCCGACGCGTCCGACCGCTGCGGCGCCGAAAAGTTCGTGATGGTTTCGACCGACAAAGCGGTCAATCCGACGAACGTGATGGGCTGTTCGAAGCAAATGGCCGAGCGGTACGTCAACGCGTTGGCCGAACGTTCGCAAACGAAGTTTATCGTAACGCGATTCGGAAACGTGCTCGGCTCGAACGGGAGCGTCGTGCCGATTTTTACGAAGCAAATTCAGCAAGGCGGCCCGATCACCATCACCGACTTCCGGATGACGCGGTACTTCATGACGATTCCGGAAGCGGCGCAACTCGTCCTCGAAGCGGGCGCGATGGGGCAAGGCGGCGAAATTTTCGTCCTCGACATGGGCGAGCCGGTCAAAATCGAGACGCTCGCTCGCGACCTGATTCGTCTCTCCGGGCTGCCGGAAAACGCGATCGAAATTCGCGAAATCGGCTTGCGACCGGGCGAAAAATTGTACGAAGAATTGTATTTTGAGTCGGAAACGCGGATCGAAACCGATCAAAAGAAGATTTTTGCCGCGCGCCGTCGCAAGTTCGACTTGGACGAAATTCAAGCGCAGCTC
Organism: Thermoguttaceae bacterium; assembly: GCA_017466305.1. Classification (GTDB taxonomy): domain Bacteria; phylum Planctomycetota; class Planctomycetia; order Pirellulales; family Thermoguttaceae; genus RUG369. The sequence goes on along the minus strand of JAFTUJ010000480.1, from coordinate 1,117 downwards.
GACGAACTCCTTTCGATGCTTCGCGAACCGCAAGAAAAGATTCGCGAACGATTGACCGATTTCGTTCCGGAATACAAACCGACGATTTTGCCGGAAAAGAAGTAACGTCGGACGCCGCGCCGTAAACGTCGCGAAGACGGGGCGCGCCGAAAAAACGAACGCCGAACGCGAACCGAAGGGGGCGCGTTCGGCGTTTTTTTCACCGTCGCGGGGGGCGATTTTTGCGTTTTTGCGACGTCGTCGCGGGAGCGCGTTTTGCGTTTTTTGCGACGTCGTCGCGGGAGCGCGTTTTGCGTTTTTGCGACGTCGTCGCGGGGGCGCGTTCGGCGTTTTTTTCGTCGTCGCGGGAGCGCGTTCGGCGTTTTTGCGACGTCGTCGCGGGGGCGCGTTTTGCGTTTTTTTCGTCGTCGCGGGAGCGCGTTCGGCGGTTTTTTTTCGCCGTCGCGGGGGCGCGTTCGGCGTTTTTTTTCGCCGTCGCGGGAGCGCGTTTTGCGTTTTTGGCGACGGCGCCCCGCGACGGGAAGGAAATCGACGGCGAGTCGGTTAATCGTTCGACGGCGCGTCGTCCCCGAGCAACGCTTTCGCGGCGTCGCGGTCGACGATGAGACGCGTCCAAAGGCGAGCGCGTTCGTTTTCAAGGAGAGGACGGAGCGCGTTCGTCTTCGGCGCGCCGCAAGCGCCGCAAGGACCGCCGATAACGACGACGTGCTTGCCGGGCCGACGCGAAAACGCCGCTAATTCGTCGAACGTAAAGAGCGCGACCGCGCGATACGAGCGCGGCGTCAGCGCGCCGGTCGGCGAAAAAGGTTGGAAAAGACCGTCGCCGACCCAACCTTGCGCCTCCAACGCCGGAAGCGCGCTTGCGTCGACAAGGTTTTCGGCGCGCAAGTGTTCGAAATACTTGCGGAAAAGCCCGTGTTCGTCGTCCGCCGACGCGAGCGACGTCGCGATAATGTCAATTTCGTCGCGTCTTTCAAAACAACGGCGCAACGACGGATTCCGCTTGAGGCGTTCGAAGTCCTCCGTCGCGACGACCGGCGTCGAGAAAAGACCGACGCACTCGACGTCGAGACCGGCGTTGATGAAGTAGTGAAAGTAGACGGTCGGGTCCATCTGC
>JAFTUJ010000479.1 GCA_017466305.1 Thermoguttaceae bacterium | reverse complement strand
TCCCCAACGCGCTTAATCTTCCAACTCGCGCTCTCGCTCGGACTCGGCCTGTTGATCGGGCTCCAACGCGAAAGCGCGCGCTCCGGATTCGGCGGCGTCCGCTCCTTTCCGCTCATCGCCGTTTTCGGAACGCTCGGCGCCCTCGCGTCGACGCGGTTCGGCGTTTGGATTTTGCCGTCCGGGCTCCTTTGCGTCGCGTTGATCGGAATCGCCGAACGCGCTTTTTCGTTGGCGCGACGTTGGATTCGCGCCGTCGAACTTAACGCAACCCCTTTAAACGCAAGCGCTTCCGCAAATTCGCCTCCACTCGCTTCGTCGTCGAAAAATTCCGCGACAAAAACTAGCGAAATCAAAGACGTCTTGGAGAACGAGTCGTCGCCCCGACGCGATTTCGGCGCGACGACGCTTGTCAGCGCGTTGGCGACTTATTGCGTCGGCGCGATTTTGGCGAACCCGGCTTGGACGCTCGTCGGTCTCGAAGCGGGCGCAATCGTCGCGATTTTGCTCCAATTTAAGCGAAAACTGCACGAGATTTCGGCCGCGCTCGGCGAAAACGACCTCAACGCGATCATGCAGTTCGCGCTCGTTTCGTTCGTCGTCTTGCCTATTTTGCCTAATCGTTCGTTCGGCCCGTTCGACTCGTTTAATCCTTTCGAAGCGTGGTTAACGGTCGCGCTGATTGTAGGGATGAGTTTGGCCGGTTACATTGTGTACAAGTTTTACGGGGCTAACGCGGGCGTTCTCTTCGGCGGCTTCGTCGGCGGGGCGGTTTCGAGCGCGGCGACGACGACAAGTTATTCGAAAGCGGTCGCGACCGGCGCGACGAGCCGAGACGTCGCGGCGGTCGTTATTTTATTAGCGTCGGCGACGCAAACGGCGCGAGCGTTGATTTTAGAAGCGTCCGTTTCGCAAGAATTCTTTTACCGTTGCGTCCCGGCGTCGATTGTTTTTATCGCGGCGTCGATCTTGCCGGCGCTTTGGATTTGGCGCCGAATCCGCCGCGACGCGCAGTCGCCTTCCGCCGCGTCCGGTTCGTCGAGCGGCGTTTCGGAGCAGAAAAACCCGACGCAATGGAAGACGGCGCTAACTTTCGGCGCGCTTTACGTCGTCATTTTGTTCGCGATCAAAGCGTCGAACGCGCTTTTCGGCAACCTCGGAACGGTCGCGTCGGTCGCGATTTCCGGTCTCGTCGAGATGAACGCCGTCGCGCTCTCGGTCGCGAGGTTGGCGACGACCGACCCGGCGACGATGCAAGACGGTTGGAAGTTGATCATGATCGCGTCGATTTTTAGTTATTTATTCAAAGTCGGCGTCGTTTTTTCAATCGGCGGCGCGCGATTCGGTTGGAAAGTCGTCCCGCTCTTCGCGATCCCCTGCGGCGTCGCGCTGGCGTCGGTTTTGCTGTTTTAAATCGCCCTTAACCTCTTTGTTACAAAGCATTTAACTTTCAAAAGCAAACGCGGCGCCGTTCGTTCGAAAAGTCGCCTTCTCGAACGAACGACGCCGCGTCGTTTTTTGGGAGCGATTCGACGTTTTGTCGCCGCCGCGCCGGTTTTAGGGGGCGATTCGACGTTTTGTCGCCGCCGCGTCGGGCGTTTTCGCTTCGAAAGTCGCGCTCGCCCGCTCGATCGAATCGCCGACGAACGCGACGTTGCCAAACAACTATTACAACTTGACTTAGAAGCGTTTCCCTTCCGCGGCGCGCTTCGCGAGGAACTCGTCGCCGAAGCCGAACTTCTCGACGACGAAATCGACGTCCTTGTCGCCGCGACCGCTGCAGCACGCCAAAATCGTCTTGCCGCGATGTTCCTTCGCGTACTTCATCGCGAACGCGACCGCGTGCGAACTTTCGAGCGCCGGAATAATCCCTTCCAAACGCGACAGTCGGTAAAACGCCTCGACCGCGTCTTCGTCGCCGATCGCTTCGTAACGCGTTCTCCCGACGGAGTTTAGGAACGCGTGTTCCGGGCCGACCGCCGGATAGTCGAGGCCGCTGGCGATCGAGTAAACCGGCGCCGGTTCGCCTTGCGCGTCTTTCAGCATGATGCTTTCGAAACCGTGCATGACGCCCTTAGAGCCGTAAGTCGTGGACGCGGCGTGATTTCCGAGTTCCGGGCCGAGTCCGAGCGGCTCGATTCCGACGATTTCGCACGAGTCTTCCAGGAACGCCGAGAACATGCCGATCGAGTTGCTCCCGCCGCCGACGCAGGCGCAAACAACGTCCGGGCCGAAGCCGTTCGCTTCGATGAATTGGTCGCGCGCCTCGAACCCGACGCACGCTTGGAAGTCGCGCACCATCATCGGGAACGGGTGCGGGCCGAGCGCGGAACCGATGCAGTAAATCGAGTCTTTATAATTCTTTGCGTAAGATTCGAACGCGGAGTCGACCGCCTCTTTCAGCGTTTTCAGGCCGTGCGTCACCGGAACGACGTTCGCGCCTAAAATCTTCATTCGCGCGACGTTCGGCGCTTGCTTCGCGATGTCGACTTCGCCCATGTGAATTTCGCATTCGAGGCCGAAGTACGCCGCCGCGGTCGCGAGCGCGACGCCGTGTTGCCCGGCGCCGGTCTCCGCGATTAAACGCTTTTTACCCATATACTTAGCGAGCAAGCCTTCGCCCATGCAGTGGTTCAGCTTGTGCGCGCCGGAGTGGTTCAGGTCTTCGCGCTTCAGGTAGATTTGGCACGAGCCGTCGCCGAGTTCGCGCGACAGGTTTTCGCAGTGCGTTACCGGGGTCGGACGGCCTTGGAAGTCGCGGCGAATGCGGCGCAGTTCGGCGATGAAGCGCGACGAAAGGCAGATCGTGCGGTACGCTTGCGTCGTTTCGTCGAACGCTTTTTGGAGGTCCGGCGGAAGGTACGAGCCGCCAAATTCGCCGAAACGGCCGTTTTCGTCCGGGTAATTTTTCAGGTAATCGCGAAAGTTCATCTTCTTTTCCTCGTTCGCTAAACGTTGATATTATTAAACTTAATTCGTCTCAAAAGTCGGGTTCGTTCGCAAAAACGACAAAACGTCGTTAAACGTCGGTTATAGGACGCGAACGCCGGAATTCGTCAAAAAGAAGTCGATTTTTCGCCGCCGCTCTTTCGCCGCTCGCCGCGACGCAAGGAAAATCGGCGTTTTCCGTTTCTACATTTGCTTAAAGAAATATCGACGCAATTTGGACCGACGGTCGCTCGCGATTCTCGAACGCCGCCGCCCTTGCAAGAGCTAACGGTTCAAGAACGCTTCACTTGGAGCGACGCCAAGAACGCCAGTAAAATTGTCGATAAATGCAAATCATCGTTAGATTTTCGCTAAAAACCGCGACGGAAAACGCCAAAGCCGAACCGTTCGGCCGCCGACGTCTCCCATTCGCTTCTAAATCTAAAGTTTAATCGCGCCGAGTAAAATTGCAAGCCCCCCCGACGTGATTTTGCGAATTTTTCAAAAATTTTCGCGAAATTTTTCTCGTCGACGCGCAACCAAACGCCGCGCTCGCCGACCGATCGTCGTTCGAACGCGACGCCAATCCATCGCATAAAGCGTTAAACATCAACGTTTATAAAAATCGCGTTTCCGTTTATAAGGTTCCTTTTATCGCGTTTCTATTTCATCGTACCAACCGGAACCGTCGCACACCCGGCATTCTCCCGTGCCTCCGCACGAATCGCAACTTGCGGTATAGTCAGGCTGTTCGTCGGTTAAAATATTGCCAAACTTTAACGTGCACCAACAGGCGCCCGAGCCGGAACACAAATAGCAGCGTTTATGAACGACATACTCTCTCGTTCTTTGAGGATATCCGGGACTGCCGCCGCCCCACCCCGAATATCCGGGGTAGACGTTCCAATTGCGAGCCGTATCTTCGTAAGCGTCTATCATTTCAGCTTCGAGTTCTCTGAGCTCGGCTTGCCATTGCGCTTCGAGCTCGGCTTGCCTTTGCGCTTCGAGCTTCGCTTGCCTTTGCGCTTCGAGCTTCGCTTGCCTTTGCGCTTCGAGCTCGGCTAGCTTTTGCGCTTCGAGCTCGGCTTGCTTTTGCGCTTCGAGCTCGGCT
>JAFTUJ010000478.1 GCA_017466305.1 Thermoguttaceae bacterium | reverse complement strand
GACGTTCGCCGCGCTCTTAACGCCTTGTCAAACGACGGTTTACAACGCCTTTTTTATTCCGTTTTCGTTTCTTTCCCGGCGGCGAAACGCGTCAGTCTCGGCACGAACTCGTTCAGCGACGGCGTCAGCTCCGGGTGCGGACTGCACAGGATCACGCGCCCCTTCCCATACGGCGCGGCGATAATCGCCGGCGAGTCGATTTGGACGCCCTTGGGCGAGTCGTTTTCGGCGACCTCCGTTCGGAAATACGCCAAGACGTCGTATTCCGGAAGCGGCTCGTAATTCGCCGGAAGCATTATCGGGCCGTTTTGATACGCGATCGTCAGCCGCCCGGAACGGTCACCGCAAACCCGCTTTCCTTCGTCGGTTAGCTCGATTTCAAGAATCGCTTCGCCGCGTTCCCAGTTCCCCTCTTGCAACTTCGCATTAATCAGCCGCCCGGCGTCGCGGCTCAAATTGACGAGCCCCATATACGCCCCGGCGCACGTCCCGAGGTACCCGCCGCCGTCGTTCAAAAAGGCGCGCAACTCCCGCCAACCGGCGTCGCCGATCGCCCGCGACTCGCCGTTTCCGGAGCCGCCCGGGAAAAGCACGACGTCGAAGTCCCGCAATTTTCCGGTTTGAATCTCTTCGGCGGAAATAAACTTCGCTTCGAAATTCGGCGCGGCGGCCAAGATTTCCAGCGACGCGTTGGCGCACGTCGGACTCGCGCCGGGCCCGTTGTACACGGCGGCTCGACAGAGCGTCGTTTCTTGCGCCCAAACGGCGACCGTTCCAAGCGTCGCCGCGACAAGCGTTAGCGCTACGGTTAACATCGTTCGTTTCATTGCGATCTCCTTTTAAATCGGCGTTTAAGCGTTAGTCGTTCGACGGCGCGTCGCCTTGAACGTTACTTCGCGTCAAGCGGTTTGCGCCCGATGAAGATGTAACGCGGCATCTTCTTCCAAAAGACCGGGCAATACGGCAGTCGGTCGGCGCGCTCGATCAGGCGAACTTCCTCGAATTTTTGCGACAGATACGGCAGGTGGTCGCTCGACAAAATCAGGTTGTCGCACGAAAACCAAACCGGCCAAAAGGAACGCGTCGAGAAACTTTGCTTCGCCCGCCCTTCGCTCGGGTATTTGCGCGCGATGTAAAAGTCGACGACGCCGATCGTTCCGCCCGGTTTCAGCGCCTCGTACGCGCGGTCGACGGCGGCGAACCAGTCCGGAATCATCGTCAGCGAGTACGAAAAACAAATCGCGTCGACGCTTCCGCATTCCGGGCGCCACGTCGTCGCGTCCGCTTGCCGCGTCTCGACGTTCGTCCAACCGTTGCGTTCGATTCGTTTGTCGGCGATTTTCAGCATCGATTCGGTCAAGTCGACGAGATAAAGTTTCTCCAACTTCGCCAAATTATCGCCGAGAAACTCCAAATTCGCGCCGGTGCCGCCGCCCATATCGACCCAAACCTCGCCGGAACGGGGCTCCATCGCCTCCATCAGCTCCTTGCGCCCGGTCAAAAGGCGTTTGCGAAACTCGTCGTACCCGCTCGCTTGTCCGCCGTAAAAGGACTCGAGCCGTTCGGCGTGCGACTCGCCGCGCGTTCGCTTACACGCTAAATAATACAATATCCTTAAATCGGAACAAAAACCCATTTTTATTCGTTCCTCTAATCAACTTTTAAACGCTTATCGACCCAATATTCGATTTACGCATTGTTTTCAAATTTTGCAACGCGATATTCCGCCGCCTTGGCAACCTCCAAGCAACGTTCGCTTCGCGCCGCGCCGCCTTTGCGCAATTCGCGACAAAGAACGATAATACGATAACACAAAGATAAAAAAATACAAGGGCCGCCGGTCAAACGCCCCAAGTTTCCGTCGCTAAATTTTCTTGTCGCCGCGCCTCCGAGGTTCGCTCTTTACGCTTTGAAAACCGAACGTTCGTTGAAAAAAACCGACGTTTCCAACCGCCGCTAAAATTTCGCGTCGTCCGCTCTAAAACCTTTCGTCGCCTCTTTCTTCGGTCCGCCGACGCCGGTCGCCTCTTCCGCCGCCTTCCGTTTTAACCGCCGTCGTCGCCGCCTTACGGCGCTCCAACCAGAGACGAAGCAAGTTCGGAAATTGAGTTTTTTAAGGAAAAAACTTAATTTACCGCCTCGTCAAAGCCGATATAACCCCCAAAAGTCGTTTTTTCCAATCGTCTTTGCCTATTCCCTATCGGACGCCTTTCCAATGAAACGTTTTTCCGTCTTTTCCCCGAACCGCCGTTTTTGCAACGTTTTTTTGATCGCGACGTTCGCCGCCGCTCTCCTCGGCGCGTCGAGCGGTTGCGCAATCTTCGGCAAAAAGACCGATAACGACGCCAAAATTTCCGAATTTGAAGAAGACTCGGAAGAAAACGACCAAAATAAAGACAACGAAACGACGGTTTTCGACTCGGAAAGAACAAAACAGTCCGATATGTCCGATTTCGTCTCCTCTTTCGGTCGAAAATCGAAAAACAAAAAGGAAGTCGACCCCGGCCAAACGTTTTTGATGAGCGACAAAGCGAAAGAAATTTACGCCAACACCGAACGTTAACGTTGACGCGGAGGGGAAACGCGCTGTCCCCTCTTCTTCTCGCTATTTTCGCCCCCCCTCTCCTCCTTCTTATGTCCTTTATCCCTCTAATTCTTACTATGTACCTTATTC
>JAFTUJ010000477.1 GCA_017466305.1 Thermoguttaceae bacterium | reverse complement strand
GGCGCGAACGCGCGGCACGGACCGCATGTCGGCGACCAAAAGTCGACCAAAACCGGACGCGTTTCTTGCAATACCTTAGCGTCGAAATCCGCTTCTTGCAGTTCGAGAATTTCGCTCATTTCGGAACCTTTCGTTGTTAACGCTCGGAACGCCGGTCGAAGCGGCGCGACGGAGCGGGGATTTTTAAGGAACGCGGCGTTAAAATCGTTAAACTTGACGCGGCTTCGTCGGGCGGACGAAAACGACGCGCTTTAACCGACGCTTAACGCCGTTAAAGTTTCTGTAAACCGCGCGTCTTCTCGTCTTCGCGGCGAGTTTTCGGCGCGGCATTTCTTTTAAGTATGCGAAAACGCCGTCGAAACCTTGCGTCTCGGCGGCGTTTTTCGTTTTTACGCGCTCGTCGGAGAAGAACGAACGCGAACGCAAACGTTAAAGCGCTCCGTTTTCTCCGACGTTAAGCGGCGGTTCGGAAGTAAGTTAAGATTACTCTTCTTCTTCCTTGAGTTCCGCTTTCGCGATGATTTCTTGTTGGATGTTCCCCGGAACGACGTCGTAACGGTTGAACTCGATCGTGTAACTCCCTTGACCGCCGGTCATACTGGCCAACGCGCGGTTGTAGGTCGTCACTTCAGCCAACGGAACTTCCGCCTTGACCGTTTGGAAACCGCCGCCCGCGTCTTCGACGCCCAACGGACGACCGCGACGCGCCGCGACGACGTCGGAGTTGACGTCCCCGACTTTGTCGACCGGAACGGTAACGTCGAGGTTGACGATCGGTTCGAGGAGCGCCGGGCGCGCGTCCATGAAGGTCACTTTGAACGCGTTCGACGCCGCCGTCTTGAACGCTTGTTCGTTACTGTCGACCGGGTGGTGTTTCCCGAAGTGAACTTCCGCGCAAAGGTCTTGGACGTGGAAACCGGCGATGACGCCGCGTTCCATACGTTCTTTAAAGCCCTTGTCGATCGCCGGCATAAAGTTCGCCGGGATCGTGCCGCCGACGACGGAGTCGATCCAAAGGAAGTTGTTTTCCGGGAAGTACTTCCATTCTTTCATCGACGGGAAGCGGTCTTTGTTCGTCGCGAATTCTTCCGGATCGGTGCCACCCGGGAACGGATACATGCGAACGTGAACTTCGCCGAATTGGCCCGCGCCGCCGGATTGTTTCTTGTGACGGTACATCCCTTCCGCTTTTTGTTGGATCGTTTCGCGGTACGGAATCTTCGGTTCTTTAGTGTCGAGCTCGACCTTGTCGCGACGCTTCAGGCGTTCTTGCAAAATTTGCAGGTGAAGTTCGCTCATCCCGGTGATGACGAGCTGTTTCGTTTGTTCGTTGCGTTCGACGCGGAACGTCGAGTCTTCTTCGGCCAATGTGCCGAGCGCGCCGGAAACCTTCGCTTCGTCGCCGCGGCTCTTCGGGAACGCGGCCAAACCGACCATCGGGGTCGGGAAGCCGAACGCCGGCATTTCGACGTCGCCGAGGGTCGCGCCGGTGCGGAGTTCGTCGGTCTTCGTCACGGCGACGATCATGCCCGGGCCCGCTTCGTCGACCGGTTGCAGGTCGTTCGCGAGGACTTCGAAGAGTTGCGCGACTTTAAAGCCTTTGCGGGAACCGACGAGCGGAACGTTCGCGCCGGTCTTCAAAACGCCGCGATGAACGCGAATATAGTTGATCTTTTGGACGAAGGGGTCGACGCGGGTCTTGAAGACTTGCGCGACGAGGGAACCGGCCGGGTCGGCGGTAATTTCGACGTCTTCGCCGTCGGCGTTCTTCGCGATACGGGTAATCGCGTCCGCCGGGAGAGCGTAAGCGGCGAGCGCGTCGAGGAGTTCGGGCATCCCGACGCCGGTCTTCGTCGAAACGCAGAAGATCGGAATCAACGATTCTTCTTTAATCCCCTTGGCGATCAGTTTCGCGAGTTCTTCGTCGTTCGGGAGTTCGCCTTCGAAGTAGCGTTCCATCGCGGCGTCGTCGACCGAAACGATCGTTTCGATGAGCGATTCGTGCAGTTCGTTCGGGTCGATCAGCGCGCCGGCGGCTTCCGTCGGTTTCAGGGCGCTGACGACGCCGCTGAAGTTCGCGCCGCAACCGACCGGAACGTTGAAGAGAACGGCTTCCGGGCCGAAGACGTCGCGGATATTGTCGACGAGTTCTTCGAATTTGATGTTGTCGGCGTCCATCTTCGAAATGATCACGACGCGACCCAAACCGGCCGCTTTCGCGTCTTTGAAGACGCGACGGGTGTTGACTTCGAGGCCCGCTTGGGCGTTGACGATGATCGCGGCGGTATCCGCGGCGCCCATCGCGCCGATCGCGCCGCCGATGAAGTCCGGGTAACCGGGGGAGTCGAAGACGTGGAAACGTTTGCCGGCGTAATCGAAGTTGACGCAGGACGTTTCGATCGTGTACTTGTGCGCTTTTTCTTCGTCGTCGAAGTCGCAAATGCTCGTGCCGGCGTCGACGCTGGCCGTCGGTTGCTTCACTTTGCCGGAAACGTTCAGGAAGGAGTCGGTCATCGTGGTTTTGCCGGAACCGCCGTGACCGCACAAGACAATGTTGCGAATGTTAGCAGGATTGATCGTCGCCATAGACTGTTACCTCGAGTTCGAAAAATACGCCGACCGCGCCGAATAAACGCGGCGCTTCGGTTCAAGTTTGCGATTAACGATTAGGCGTCGGCAAAAAATAACCGACGTCGCGCCTTTCTTGCTTTTGGACTTGGAACAAGAGGACGCGGAATCAATGTTTTTCGGTCGCTTCGGACGCCGATTGGGAAAACGCGCCGCCCTTGGCTTCGTTTGGACCTGTCGAAGCCACAAAATTTGGAAGCGCGCTCAAACCGTCGTCGAGCGTTAATGTTTAATGATAGTCGAAATCGGTTGAAATTTCAAGAGCCCCCCCCGATTTTTTCCAAAATTCCTCGATTTTCCTCTTTTTTTTTCGTCGGCGTCGTTTTTTTTCTTCTATTTGACGATATTTTTGTTAAAATGTAGAAGGCGTTCGCTTGAACGTCGACGTTAAAACGGGTAAAATGAAGAAGACGGGCGTTTTGCGCGAGGGTTTTCGCGTCGCCGGTAAAGCGTCGCGTTAATCGACGGCGCTTAAATAAATCGACAACGGAAACGAAAAATGAAATTTCAAACGACGACGCTCGACAACGGGCTGGAAATTATTGCGGAAATCAACGACGCGGCCCGGTCGACGGCGCTCGGGTTCTTCGTGCGAACCGGTTCGCGGGACGAAACGGACGAAATCGCCGGCGTCAGCCATTTTCTTGAGCATATGGTCTTTAAGGGCTCCGAACGGCGCGACGCGGAGACGGTCAACCGCGAACTGGACGAACTCGGCGGCGTTTCGAACGCGTTCACGGCGGAGGAAACGACCGCTTATTACGCGAAGACGCTGCCGGAGTTGACCGAGCGCGCGGTCGAGCTTTTCGGCGACATGTTGCGTCCGGCGCTCCGAACGGAAGACTTCGAAACGGAGAAAAACGTTATCCTCGAAGAAATTAAGATGTACGAGGATCAACCGCCGTTCGGGGTCGACGAGAAGTGTCGCGAGCTTTTTTTCGCCGGACACCCGTTGTCGCGGAGCGTTCTCGGGAGCCGGGAGTCGGTTTCCGCGTTGACCGCCGACCAAATGCGCGACTATTTCGAGCGGCGGTACAGTCCGTCGAACGTCGTTTTCGCGGCGACCGGGCAAATCGATTTCGACCGGCTCGTCAAGCAAGTCGACGCGGCTTGCGGCGCTTGGAAACCGTTTGAAACGTCGCGGGAAAGTTGGCGACCGACCGGGAAGCGCGAGACTTGCGTCGTCAAGCGGGAGTCGGCGACGCAGGAGTACGTCTTGCAACTTGTCGACGCTCCGGCGGCGGGGGACGACGACCGGTACGCGGCGGCGATTCTTTCGGTCGTGTTGGGCGACGACGTCGGGAGCCGGCTCTTTTGGGAGTTGGTCGACTCCGGGCGCGCCGACTCCGCGACGACCTCGTTCGCCGATTTCTCCGACGCCGGGTTCTTCTGCGCGTCGCTCTGTTGTCGACCGGAGGACGCCGCCGAGAACGTCGCGACGATTCGCGAGGTTTTGGCGAAGGCGCGCGCCGAAGGAATCGGCGAAGAGGAGTTGGAGCGGGCGAAAAATAAGCTCCGAACGCGAATCGCGTTGAGCGCCGAGCGACCGCAGTCGCGACTTTTTTCGGTCGGATGCGAATGGTTGACGACGCGGCGTTATCGCTCCGTCGCCGACGATTTGAAAATCGTTCGAGAAACGACGCTCGACGAAATCGCCGCGACGATGGAGAAATATCCGTTCGACAATCCGTTTACGATCGCGGTCGGGCCGGCCGATTCGATCGAGTGAAACGCGCCGGGCGGGGGGAAAGGCGGACGGTCGACGGAACCGATAAAGACGACGAAACCGGCAAAATTGGCGAAACAGTCAAGGTTGGCAAAATCGTTAAGATTGGCGAAATTGGCGAAGTCGGCGAAGTCGGCAAGAAACGCAGATAAAAAAGGACGCGGCGACGGGAAGTCGGGCGTCCTTTTTTATTTTAACGTTGCAACGTTAAACCGCGTTAAACCGTGTCGAGTTTAACGGTCGGCGCGGTTGTCGGGGAGTCGGCGTCGCGATTAGAAATCGAATTCGTCGTCCGTCGATTCTTCTTGCGGTTCTTCTTGCGGTTGGAGCGCTTGGAAATCGGCGATCAGTTTGTCGAAGAGCGGTTTCGCGTCTTCGAAGAATTTTGCGTCGAGCGTCCAAGTCAGCGTCGAACCGTTTTGCTCTTTGCTATCGACAGTAAAGGCTTTGACGATCGCGACAAGGCTGTCGAGCGTTTGGTCGAGTTTGTCTTGCGGAAGATCGGCTTCTTTCGCGAGCGTTGCGGCAAGTTGTCCGTAGAACGTCGTCAGCGTGTCGAGCATATCGTCGATAGCTTCGGCGTGTTTGAGGGCGTCCTTGGCGGACTTCAGCTCGGCGATTCCGACGACTTCGAGGGCGTCGAGGTCGATTTTCCAAGCGTTATACTGAACTAAGTCGGCGACTTGCGCGCTTTGCTTGAGCATTTCGGCGAACGCGTTTTGGGGCATGTCGCCGAAGAGTCCGGCGGAATCCAGCGCGGAGAGCGAGTCGAGCGCGGCTTGTTGTTCTTCCGCGGAGGGGGGAACCGGAAGGTTGACGCCGGAAACGACCGCGCCGGTTCCGAGTTTCGCGAAACCTTGGGCGAAAACGGCGTCGTCGGCTTTGGCGATTTTCGAGAAGCGCGCTTTGACGTAAGCCTTCGCGTCGGCGTCGTCGACCGTGTCCGGAATGATCGGAACGATCATGAAGCCGAAACGGGCGAAGCGGTATTTCAGCGCGCCGTCGAGTTGGCCGTTCAGCGTTTTCAACGTGTCGCGGACGTCGGCGACTTCCTCTTGCGAAAGGGCGTCGATCGGAATCGCGATGAAGGGATAGGCCGGATTTTCCGCGTCGGCGGCTTTGTCGACAAGAACGTAAAGTTCGGAGACGCCGGCGTCTTTCAGCGGCGCGACGTAAAGTTCGGTATATTGCGCGGCGAACAGTCCGGCGAGCGGCGCGAGTTCTTGCAGCTCTTCCGCTTGCTCTTCGTCGGCGACGAAGTAGTCGATCGCGGCGAGAGTAAGTTTTCGCGTCGTTTGCGAAAGTTGCGCGCCGTCGATTTGCGACAAATCGACGCGAACGACGGCGTTCGTATCTTGGGTGATCAGCGGAGCGACCGCGGTTTGAGCGTTGGCGGCGGCGACGAAACCGAACGTCGTCAAAACGGCCAGCGCGAGGGCGGCAAAACGTTTCATTAAAATGGTTCTCCAAAACGCGTCGAGCGGCGGCCGAACGCGGAGCGCAAACGGCGAGTCGGGCTCGAACGACTGGGTGAAAAGGAAAGGAACGCGCCTAACCGACGAAATCGTTAAAACGCGTTCGCAACGGGAGACGACGCGGGTTAAAACGAGAAAAAAAACGACGGTTGCGCAAATTGGCGAAAAGGACGAAAACGTCGAAAGACGAAAAACGTCGAGCGGCGAACTCGCGACGAATTTAACGAAAACGACGCGGCGCGAACGCGTTTCGACCGAACCGCCTACTTTTTTGACATTGTACGCGACGGCGCGGTCGGGGAAAAGAGCGATTTGGCGATTTTTGGAAAATTTTTTGAAGAATTTTGAAATTTTTTTTCTTTTTTGGCGTTTCGGCGGCGACGTCGCGGCTTCGAGAAAGTATAATGGGAGTAAACGTCGCGTTTGACATTAATATTTAAGAGCGTTTTTAAGGAGCGTTGAACGAGCGCGGCGTCGGGAGGCGACGCGCGGCGGAGGAGCGATGCGAAACGAGGAGAATCGGAGAAAAAAAGGGCTTGACGCGACGGTCGAAATCGTCGCGCCGGAGAACGTCGCGTTTGAGTATCGCTTGGCCGGGCCGTTTATTCGAGCGTCGGCGTTCGCGCTCGACTCGGCGATTATCGTGGCGGAAATTGTCGCGTTTGGGTTCGCCGCGGCGTATTTCGTTGGGGTTTTCGACGTCGGCGACGTTGTAGAAGAGTTTGCGTTCGCGGCGTTTTTGTTGAATTTTATCGCCGTTTTTTGGTTTTGGAACGCGGCGTTCGAGGCGTTTTGGCGCGGGCGGACGCTCGGCAAGGCGGCGTTCGGCTTGCGGGTCTTGACGACCGAAGGGCGCCCGATCGGACGCGGGCAAGCGTTGTTGCGGAACGTGTTGCGCGCCGCCGACTTGGCGCTCGGGCCCTTTTTGGCGATTCTGTTTTGCGCGAACGACCGAATGGCGCGCTTCGGCGATTTGGCCGCCGGAACGGTCGTCGTCGTTGAAAAGCGATCGCCGAAGAAAGCGGCGTTTTTCTTGCCGCAAGAGCGTCAAACGCTCGAGTGGATCGCCGCCGAAATTCCGAGCGACTTTGAGTTTTCCGATTCGCTTTGCAAAGCGCTCGCGCTTTACGTCGAGCGGAGGAGGGAAATTTCGCCGGCTCGTCGCGCCGCGCTCGCCGCGCCGTTTGCCGTCGCGTTGGCGCAAAAAGCGAATTTTTCGCGTCCGGTCGATCCCGACTTTTTGTTGCGCGCGTTCTTTTTGCGGGCGTTTGGGGAGAACGGAAACGTTTGACGGAGCGGAGAAAGCGCGAACTCGGCGGCGTCGCGAACTCGGCTTCGTCGCGAACTCGGCTTCGTCGCGAACTCGGCGGCGTCGCGAACTCGGCGGCGTCGCGAACTCGGCGGCGTCGCGAACTCGGCGGC
>JAFTUJ010000476.1 GCA_017466305.1 Thermoguttaceae bacterium | reverse complement strand
TTGCTCTTGCTCTTGCTCTCGCTCTTGTTCTTGTTCTCGCTCTTAGCTCGAGGAGTCGCGTCGCGTTCCGGAGAGGAAGCGGGCGCGTTTGGGGGCGACCAAGGTTTAAGCGGCGTTATTCGGTTAAGTTTTAACGATCTTTTTCTTGAAAATTTTACGTCGTTTTCTTGCGCGCAAAAACGAACGGATAATATACGTTTGCGCGGAGCGGCGAGAAAAAACGGCGAGCGAATTGGGCGTTTCGCGTCGCGACGCGCCCCCCTTGAAAAAACGACGGTTCGACGTAAAATAACGGCGGTTTTCTTTATGCTCGACGTATCCGCGATTCGCGCTCGCGACGCGGCGAGATTTCCCGACGTCGACCGACAAACGCCGTAAAACGACGAAAATAGAGAGCTTGTGTAAAATGGAGGATTTGCGTAAAATGGACGCGAAGGAATTGGACGTAAAAAAGAGCGTCGCGGCTCCTTTGTACACGTTGGGCGAGGAGATCGCCAATTCGATCACGCACGGGATCGGCGCGTGTTTGTCGTTGGCGGCGTTGGCGTTGCTCGTCGTGCGGGCGGCGACTCGGGCGCCGGAGGGCGCGACGGCGGGGTACGTCGTCGGTTATTCGATTTTCGGCGCGTCGCTTGTAACGCTATATATGGCGTCGACTTTGTATCATTCGCTAGCGAAGCCGCGAGCGAAGCGGATTTTCGCGATTCTCGACCATTCGGCGATTCATTTATTAATCGCCGGAACGTACACGGGGTTCTGCTTGGGGCCGATGTACGGTTGGGAAGGCTGGTGGCTCTTCGGAACTATTTGGTCGTTGGCGGCGATCGGGATCGTCGCGTTCGCGGTGTACGAGCGGCGCGCGCAGCGTTTTTCGACGATATTATATTTGACGATGGGTTGGTTCGTCGTGTTGGTCGCGCGGCAACTTTACGAGTCGATTCCGACGATTTCTTGGCGGTTGCTCCTCTGGGGCGGGATCGCGTACACCGTCGGCTGCGGTTTCTTTGTGATGAAACGGGTGCGTTGGGCGCACTCGATTTGGCATCTTTTCGTTTTGGCCGGGAGCATTTTGCACTTTTTCTCCCTTTATTGGGCGATCTGAAGCCGGAATAAATAGAAAAAACGTTGAAACCGGAAGTTTTTCGGAGAAATTTGTCTTCGACGCGCCGACTCCCCCTTGCGCCAAGCGCGTCGCGGCGTATAATATGACGTTATCCCGGATTGCGCGGAACCGAAAAACGTTTCTTAAACTCGCGACGTTGAAAAACGACGCGGCGTCGGAAGTCAAACGAAGCCTTCGGCAAGGCGTCGTTCGGGAAGTCGGCGAAAAAACGCGCCTTGCCGCGAACGGACGTTAACGCGTCGCTCGGCGGTTGCGTCGCGTTTTCCGACCCAACAGCAAACTTGTAACGAGAGGAAAGGGCTTCCAAATGCCTAAAATGAAGACTCACAAAGGCGTGGCCAAGCGTTTTCGCGTTACCGCCAACGGAAAAGTCAAACACCGTCACAGCGGTACGAGCCACTTGGCTTGGCGCATGACCAGCAAACGCGTCCGCAACCTCCGCGGCACGGATCCGGTCGCTACGTGCGAAGAAAAACGTTTGATCAAAGCGCTCGGCAAAGGCGGTTATTGATCGAACGTCGTCGGCGCGGTACGTTTCGCGTCGAACGTTTTTCCGGTTTTTTCTCGACGTCGCGATCGAAGGAAAACGCCGGTTTCTGAAAACGGGTGGGAAACGCCGAGCGGCTCGAGTCGGTTCGACCGGCGCGCTTGGGACCTGATTTTCGTTCAACGTCGACTCCAAACGCGAGCTTGCGGCGAACTTTCGAGTTCGTCGGATTCTTGGTTTCGACCAAAACTTTGCATTTAAGGAATATTGAGAGATGAGAGTTAGTAAAGGCGCGGCGCGTCGTCGAGCGAAGAAACGACTTTTTAAACGAGCGAAGGGCTTTCGCGGCGGTCGCGGCAAATTGCTGCGCACCGTGAAGGAAACCGTTTTGCGCGCGGACGTGTTCGCGACTCGCGACCGTCGCGTTCGCAAACGAGACTTCCGCTCCCTGTGGATCGTCCGTATCAACGCCGCCGTCCGTATGCGCGGACTCCGTTACAGCCAATTCATCAGCGGTCTGAAAAAGGCCAACATCGTTCTCGACCGTAAAATGCTCGCCGATATGGCGGTCGCCGACCCGGTCGCGTTCGATAAAGTCGTCGAATTGGCGAAAGCCGCTCTCTAATCGGAGCGCTAACGCGTCGAACGTTTGAATTATCGAACGAACGCGCGGTTTTCGAAACGCGTCGCGATTTTTGTCGCGTCGCGTTTTTTTGTTTTCTTGACGCGTTGAAACAAAATTGGTTAAAAAATGAAAATTTTTTCAAATATAGACGCGATTTTATTTCAAACTTCTTTATAATATATAAGGGAAGCGATAAAAAGACGGTCGCTTGAAGTTTAAGAAACCGAAACGAGGGGGAGGGAAATGAACGCGGGCATTTTCGACTATTGGGGATATTTGGCGTTTCCGACGGCGATTGCTCTTCCGACGGCGGCGGCCCTTTTTTTCCGCGTCTTTCCGACTCGGCGCGCGTTGGCGGCGGTCGCGGTTCCGGCGATCGCGTCGCTTGCTTTTTTCGTCGCGCTTGCCGTCGACGGCGACGCTTGGGCGAGGGGCGCGGGACTCGGCGGGCGATTGGTCGCGGCGCTTGATTGCGTCGTCGCGTTGATTCTTGCGTTCGACTGGGCGACGGTCGTTTGGGCCGGACGCAAGTTGACGGCGTCGCGGAAAGCGGAGCCGGTCGCGTCGGTCGGCGTTGCGAGCGACGTCGAGTTGACGCTTGAAAACCGTTCCTCGCGCGCCGTTTCGTTGGAGATTGTCGACGATTCGAACCCGAACGCCGACGCGTTGCCGGCGCGCGACGAGACGGAGGCGCTTTGGGAATCGGACGAAGAGGCCGCGACGTTGGACGGCGGAGCGCGTTTTGAAATGCGAACGATTCCCGGCGGTCAAAAGGAGACGTTCCGTTATCGCTTGCGTTGGAATCGTCGCGGCGAATACGTTTTGGAGTTCGTCGCGCTTCGGCTGGTCGGACGGTTGGGATTTTGGAGCAAATATCGCCGCGTTCCTTGCTCGACGACCTTTCGCGCTTACCCGAATTTGCGGCGTTTGGCGAGTTTTGATATGTTGGGGCGCGCCGCTTCTCAAACGCTTTTAGGCTTGCGGAGAACCCGAACGGTCGGACAAAACGACGAGTTCGAGCGGCTTCGCGATTACGAAGAGGGCGATCAGTATAAATTTATCGATTGGAGAGCGACGGCGAAGCGCAATAAGTTGACGACGCGCGTCTTTCAGGCGGCGAAAAATCAGCGAATTATGTTGGCGATCGACGCCGGACGGATGACGGCGAATCGAGCGAGCGGCGTTTCCTTTTTTGACGCGGCGTTGAATTCGACGTTGGCGTTGGCTTACCTCGCGCTGAAACAAGGGGACGAAGTCGGCTGTTTGGTCTTTTCCGACGAAGCGAAGCGATACGTCGCGCCGCGCGGCGGAATGGCGCAGATGAACGCGTTAATTTGCGGGCTTTACGACGTTTTTCCGGAACGGGTCGAGTCGCGATACGACCGCGCTTTTGCTTATTTAGCGTCGCGGTTGACGAAACGTTCGTTGATAGTGTTGGCGACGAACGTAATGGACGAACGAAACGCGGAGCAAATCGAACGCGTCGCGACGAGTTTGAACGGCAAACATCTGCCGTTGGGGCTCTTTTTTCGCGACCGATCGTTATTCGACGCGGTCGAACGTTGGGAAAAACGGGCAAAAGAGGCGGAGGACGAGAGCGCGACGGCGGCGAACGCGTCCGGTTCCGACGAAACGAAAAACAGCGGACGGTTCGATTTGGGATGGGCGCGTCGCGAAACCGGAAGCGACGACGAAATCGAACGTTTTCTTTTGCGGGAAACGTGACCGGAAGACGCGACGACGGACGAGCTGTTTTATCGAGCGGGCGCGGCGGCGGAAATTCTCAATTGGCGGCGGCGAACGTTGCGGCGGCTCGAAGCGCGCGGCGCGTTGACGCTCGACGTCTTCCCGGAGGACGCGGCGGCGCCGTTAATCAATAAATATTTGGAGGTGAAAGCGCGTCGGCTTCTATAATTTTCGTTAAATTAAGAAAGTTGCGTTGTTTGAACGGCGTTAAAAAACGGCGTCTGGGCAAAATGGTTAAAAGGGGAAAGCGGCAAAAACGAAAGAACGGCGATGACGAGAAAGAAAATAACGAAGCGCGATATGCGGGTGATCGTCGAATCGGTCGCGTTGAAGTTTGAACGTCGGCCCGAGACGCAAGGGAATTCGATTTTGCGCGAAGTCTTCGAAGCGTCGCGGCTTCTCGATTTGCGCGAATACTTGACGAACGAAGACGCGATAACCGCCGCGAAGTTAATTCAAGAACGCTTTCCCGATTCGCCGCTCCTCTTTTCGCGCGAACCGGCGCCGGGAGCCGATCCGCCGTTCAAGCCCGAGCCGAAATTTCGCAACCGGTTTTAACGGAACTGATTTTGACGGGATTGGTTTTGTCGGAATGAATTATTTTATCGGAATGAGCGATTTTAGCGAATAAAAGGAAGAGGCGGTTTCGAAGAGCGCGCTAAGGACGCAGCGAGCGCGCGTCAAGAACGCAACTCGGAAGCGCGTCGCGTCAAGAACGTTAAAAACGGCGCCAACGTTTCGTCGCCGTTGAATTCAACGCGACTTTTTCGCCGTTGGAACCGTTTTTATCGTTAAACTTTGCCGCTCGACGCGCCTTAGAAAGAAACGTCGAGCGGTTTTTTATCGGCTTAAGCGTTCGTTGCGCTTAGTTTTGCTTCATCGCGGCGGCGAGAATCGCGCTCGTCGACGGACGCATGATGCGCGGGTCGACTTGTTCGCCTTGTTGAAGCGTCGCGCGAACCGCTTTGCCGGAGATGAAGACCGGCTTTTCGTCCGCGTGATTTTCCATCAGGTCGACGCGACCGATCGACTCGTAGTAAGCCGCGAAACCGACTTTGAGCGGTTTTTCTTGCAAATCGCCGTTCAAATTGTCGAAGATTTCTTGCGCGTCGAAGTCGCCCCAAATCGCCGTGCCGTCTTTGTACGGCGCGTCGGCGTGTTTGCGGCCGATGATGACGTCGGTGAAACCGAAGTTTTGACGGTAAATCGCGTGCATGACCGCTTCTTTCGGGCCGCCGTAGAACATCTTGATGTCGAGGCCGAGAAGAACGACGCGATCCGGAACTTCTTCGCCGAGTTTCGCCCAAAGTTCGCCGTCCGAGTCGCCTTCGCCGAGCGCGCGGTCGGCGATCAGTTTTTCATACGTCGACATACGAATTTCGGCGTTGACGTCGTCGCCCTTCGTTTCGCCGACGAGCGGGTTCAAGCAAGCGCCCGCGTTGAAACCGTCTTTGAGAAGTTTTTCGAGCCCGTAAACGAGCGCGTACTCGTGCGCCCGGTGGAGCGGGTTGCGCGTTTGGAAAGCGACTACGCGTTCCCAACCGCGTTAGGCGATCAGCGCTCGAACTTCTTTCGGCGAAAGGACGTACTTGCCGAACGCCGGGTTTTTCGGTTGCGGGAAAACGTTGATTTTACCGCCGAGGAGGTAGTCTTTGTCCGCGTCGTTGACGAGAACCATGTCGGCGCCGGGGTGGTCGGTTCGCTCGGTGAGGTAAACCGACTTCAAGTAGCGCGGTTTGTCCCAAGGGAAAACGTCCGAAATTTCAAGGGTCGCGACGATATTGTCGTTTTTGTCGACGAGCGCGACTTCTTGACCGGCGCTCAGCGTCTTCGCGAGTTCCGCCGTAACCGGGAGGGAAAGCGGAATCGTCCAAGCGTATTTTTTGCCGTTGTATTCGATAACCGATTCGTCGAGAACGCGGTTGAACGTCGCCGAGTC
Organism: Thermoguttaceae bacterium; assembly: GCA_017466305.1. Lineage (GTDB taxonomy): Bacteria > Planctomycetota > Planctomycetia > Pirellulales > Thermoguttaceae > RUG369. Next base: position 318 of record JAFTUJ010000476.1, on the reverse strand, counting down.
CATCGGGCCTTCGAGCGGGGTGAGAGCGCCGTCGCCCCAACGGTAGACGGTCGAAAGGTCGGCGTCGCTGACCGGGACTTTACCGAGCGTCGCCGCTTTTTTCGCGTAAGCGTCGAGTTGATCGGCGGGAATCGCGCGGCAAACCGGTTCGGTCAGACCGCCGTGATAGAGGATTAAATCGGCCATTTTGGTTCCTTTTAGGTAAATTAGGCTCTTTGCGCAATTAAAACCCGCCGCGCCGCGACGAACTCGGGGGCCCGCTCGCGTCGGCGGTTCGCGAAATTTTTCGATAACCGAGGCGCGAACGGTTCGCAAGTC
>JAFTUJ010000475.1 GCA_017466305.1 Thermoguttaceae bacterium | reverse complement strand
GGCCGTTCCGGTTTGCGCCGGATCGAAGATGGCGATCTATCCGCTTCAACAGGAAGGCCTTTCCGGCAAAGAATACGAACTGACGACGCTCGACGCGCTCGACGAAACGCCGCGTCAGTTCGTCATTACCGACAACCTCGACGACGCTTGGTCGACCGAAGCGAACCAAACGATCGGCGTCGTTTACCTGCGCCGCGTCGGCGAAGCGGTCGAAGCGTTCCAGTCGATCTGCCCGCACGCCGGCTGCCGCATCAAAGCCGGAAAGATGAAACATCCGGTTAGCGGCGAAGAGCAAACGCTCTACTTCTGCCCCTGCCACGGCGACGTTTTCGAACTCAACGGCGAACGCGTCAACCCGGAAACGACGAAGTCGGCGCGCTCGATGGACTCGCTCGAAACGCGCGTCGAAGGCGGCAAAGTTTTCGTCAAGTTCCAAAACTTCCAACTCGGAACCGCCGAAAAGAAGCCGGTCTGAGCGAAAACGAAGCGGCGGACGCGCGAAAGCGTCCGGATTCGAACGATAAAAACGATTTTCGCGATTCAAAACGAGCGCGGCGAACCGGTTTCTTTCCTTATTATTAATATAAGGGCGAAAGCGGGCGAAATCGCAAGCGGCGAACGGCGAAAGCGCGAACGACCGACGAAGAACCGACGAACGCGGAAACGCTAAAACGTCGAACGCGGCGTTAAAAACCGACGCAAGCGGAAACGCTAAAACGTCGAAGAACGCAAAACGTCGAACGCGGCGCCGAAAAGCGACGAAACGCGAAGATTTAATAAACGGAAATTAAAAAATGAACTTTTTAAAATGGTTGGACGAAAGAACCGGTCTTTGCGCCGGCTTTCAAAAGGTCGCTAATTGGAGCGTTCCGGCGGCGAACTGCTTTTGCCGTTTCCTTCCGCGAACGTTGTTTTTCCTCTTTTTAATGCAGGGGATTACGGGGCTTTTCCTTTGGGCGTTTTATTCGGCGAGTCCGACGAGCGCTTGGGAAAGCGTTTATTATATTCAGTACCATCTGCCGGGCGGTTGGCTCGTTCGCGGTTTGCACCACTATTCGGCGCAGTTGTTCGTCGGGCTGAGCGGGCTTTACGTCTTGAGCTTGATCGTTCACGGCGGTTGCCGTCGTCCGCGCGAGTTTGTCTACTGGGCGGCGATCGGGATGTTCCTTTTCTCGCTCTGCAGCTGCCTGACCGGCGACCTCTTGAATTGGTCCCTTTCCGGCTACTTCGCGACGTACACCCGCGTCGCGTTCCTGCAACTTTTGCCGGTGATCGGCGTTCCGCTTTACCAACTCGTCGTCGGCGGCCCGGACCCGCAATTCGGCGCCCTGACGCTGACGCGCTTCCTGATTCTGCACATCGCGGTCTTCGGGGGCGGCGGTTTGGCGATGATGGCGTTCTGGAAGTGGGCCGACTACCGCTCCCGCGCCATTCTCGCTAAGGAATCGCGTTTCGACGAAGTCGGGCACAAATGCGCCTTGGCTTGCGCCAACAAAAAACGCCGCGCGTTCTGGGGCTCGGAAGCCCTCTTCACCGGCGTCGCTTGCCTTGTCGTTTTCTGCGCCGCGCTTTTGCTCGTCTTCCAACACTCGCTGACGGCGGAGCAAATCGCCGACCGCGACGCGACGCTTCCGGCCGAAGCCTATTTGGGCGCGGGCCTTACGTCGCCGGTCGACACGGCCGGTTCGTACGACGCCGCTCGTCCGGAATGGTCGTTCCGCGCGCTTTACCACATGTCGAAACTGCCGATCTTTGGTAAGATCGGGATGATTTACGCGATTTTCGTCGTTCCGCCGGCAATTTTGCTCTTCTTCCTCGCGATTCCGCTCTTGAGCCGCAATAAGACGGGGCATTACGTTTGCGTCGGCGTCGCGGGCGTTTTCACGCTCGTTTGCGCTTGGTTCACGTACCTCTCGTATTGGGACGACTACAAGAACCCGGAACACGCGCCCGGTTTCTTGGCGAGCAAAGGCGAAGCCGACCGCCTCGCCAAGCGCGCCGTCGAACTGACCTTCGCTCCGGCGGGGATTCCGAAAACCGGCGCCTTGACGCTCCTGAAAAACGACGCTTACGTCCAAGGCCCGAAACTCTTCGCGCAACATTGCGCCAGTTGCCACAACTTCGACTCGAAAGAGGAAGTCCTGACGAATCCGGATTACACGCCGATTATCTGCGAAGACCCGACCGCGCCGAATCTTTACGGAGCGCAAACCGCCGACTGGATTCGCGGCTTCACCAACGAAGAAACGCTCGCCGACCCGGATTTCTTCGGCAAAACCGCGTTCGCCGAAAAAGGCTCGATGATCGGCTTCATGAAGGGCCGCGTCGCCAGCGGCGCGACGCTCGCCGACGGCTCGTTCATGCCGAACCCGCTCGGCTTGGTCGCCAAGGTGATCGCCGCCGACGCGTCCCCGGCGTTCGATATTATGGAGTCGGTCTTTGAAGACTTCGTCGCGGAAGAGGAAAACGTCGAGATTTTGACGACGATTATCGACGAAGACGGCGAAGCGGACGAAGAAACGCTCGCCGCCGCGCAAAAACAATACGTCGCGAAGCTCGCCGAGTTGATCAAAGCGAAATTCGCCGACGCCGAATTTATCGCCGAACTCGAACCGCGCCTCCCGGCGCCGGTTTTGGCCGGGCTCCAAGACGTTCTCCTCGCGACGCTTCACGACGAAGTTTACCAAGAACTGCTCTTCGACGCCGACAACGCTCAATATATCGTCGACGAAGACCCGGCGACCTTCCTGACCGACGCTTACCTCGCGCAACTCAACGGGAACGACGAGCCGATCGCGCCGGAAGATATGACGTACTTCAAGACGCTCCGCGCTTCGATCGTCGCCGCTTGCGACTCGATGGCGGAAGTCTTGGCCGCCGAAGCGCAACTCGACGCGCCGCGTCCGTTCGTCGAAGGGAAGTACCTCGGGCTCGCCGAAAACGCGATTTCCGACATGGAATTCCTTACTTGTACGGAATGTCACGCCTTCTACGGCAAGGAAAACGACCACGCGTGCGACCTCCGCGCTTACATGAGCCGCGACTGGATCGCCGGTTTCATCGCCGACCCGACGCAAAAACGCTTTTACGGCGACCATAACGACCGCATGCCGGCGTACTGCCCGACCGAAGGCGACCGGCTGATGACCGAAAAAGAGGTCGGCCTCCTCGCCGACTGGCTCGCCGGGAAATGGTACCGCGCTCCGGAAGTCGCGAACGATACGCGAATTGGCAAGAACGGCGCCGCGAAAGAAGCGTCGCAAGCCGCCGCCGAAGCGCAAGCCGCCGTCGACGCG
>JAFTUJ010000474.1 GCA_017466305.1 Thermoguttaceae bacterium | reverse complement strand
GACGCGTTCCGGACTTCGGCGTCAAAGCGTCGCGTCCCTAATTCGGCGAAATTTGCTCTTCCAAGCCAAGACGCAAGGGACGATTACGGTTGCGATTGCGCCGTGTCGCGAACGCGCTAGTCGTCGACGCTTAAAATGTTAACGCGCCCTCAAGCGTTTTGGGGTTGCTGATTATCGAATGGAGAAGAGACGATGGAACAAGAAAAGGTAGAAGAAACAAGGGAACAAGAACCGAAGAAAAAGCGGGGATGCGGCGGGGCGTTGATTATCTTTATTGGGATTATCGCCGCGGTTTTTTTTGTTGTTCAGCGAGTTACGTTAAAAGACGAGATCCAATTATACGGTCAATGGCATATGACCGACGAATCTTGGGAAGCGGAGCTGAAATACCGTAAGGAAAATAAGGATTGTTGTTTTTATAAATGTGTGAGTTTTAGCGGCCCCGGCGTCTTGTCTCCTTTAAAAGCGCGTTTTGTAGCGTTTGACGACGGATTAAAGCCGCTGTATAGGAAAATTAGCGGTACTTTTGTTTACGACGACTTGGACGGTAATGACTGGATTTTCTGTCTTGCATTTGGGGCGGAGCCTTGGGAGGCGAAGAGGAGTAGATATTTGGCCGGGGGGTACGTCGAGTGGGTTGACTTTAATACAATAGTTGTAAGATGTAAGGGAAACAACTTTGGCGAAGAGCGTACTTATCGAAGGATTGCTCGTTAAATAAAACTTCCTAAGTAAGAGATTTTCTGAGTTGCGCCGCGTTGAGGCCAAAGAAGGATGAAGATAATTTGGGGGAACGGAGCCGATAAGACGAATAAAATTGTAACTTACGCCGAGGACGAAAACGCGGCGCAGGAGTCCTCGGATATGCGTTCTTTTAAGTCTTTTAGCGGCGCGGAAGGCGGTTATTTTCGTATATCCGGCGGCGCGACGTAACGTCGGAGGCGGTTCGTTTTCGCGATCTTGGCGGAGGCGAGCCGTTTTTGTTTCTTGGCGTTGAAAATTTTCCCGTTTTTTCGTTGCCGCTCGCAAATCGGACGCGTATAATAGAAAGGCGGCGGTTCGCGTCGCTAAAATATTTTCGGCGTTTTTTATTGCTCGACTTGCGGCGAAACCGTTGCGCGAACGCGTTGCGAACGACGCGAGTCGGGCGGTTTCGGATTGAGGAGGACAAAAACAATGATGCTCGCGGAGCCCCTTCGGTTGGCTTGCCCGCGTTGCGGCGCGACCCTTTATCAACGTCAACTTTGGAGCGGCAACACGCTCGGCGCCCGGTATTACTCCGATAGAAAACGAGAAGCGCCGATGCTTCCGTCGTTTCCGAGTTTCTCGAAGTGTCCGAAGTGCGGCGAGCTTTTTTGGGTGCGCGATCTGAAACCGAGCGAAGACCCCGACGCGCCCCAATGGGGGCCCTCCGAAGCGTATCTCGATATTATCGACCTCGAAGATTCGGTTCGCTTTTTGGAAGAGAAGAACGAGACCGGCCTTCCGGAATTCACCGTCCGAACGCAAATTTGGCGGCTTTACAACGACCGGGTTCGATACCGCGTCGATCAAAGAACGCGCGCCGAAAACGAAGCCGCGCTTTGGAAAAGCGACGCCGATAAAGAACGTTGGCGAAAGAATTTGGAGCGAATCGACGAGTTGACGAAGGAAATCGCGCCCGACGACGCGATTTTTCAAGCCGAAATCGCGCGAGAACTCGGACGCTTCGACGAAGCGGTCGCGATTCTCGAAGCAGCCGGAAAAACGGGCGATCCGGAAGGGAACTACGAAGCGCGCCTCGTCGCGAAGATGCGCGAAAAGTGCGCGGCGAGCGACCCGTTCGTTTTTCAAAACTCTACGCGAAGGTCGATTCTTTAAGACGGCGTTCGCGCGTTGGGCGGCGCCAAGTTTTGGCGGCGCGACGTTAACGTTGGACGCGGTTCTGTTCGCCGTGTTGAGGCGCGTTGGTCGACGCCGTTTACTGCGCGTCGCGGACGAGGCCGGGGAAAGACGTTGAAGTCGAGCGGTTCGAAGAGGCCGGCTTTGAAGCGTTCGATCGCGACCGCGCCCGGCGCCGCGTTGGTCGACGCTCAGTTTCGGCGGCGCGACGTTAACGTTGGACGCGGTTCTGTTCGCCGCGCCCGTTTTGACGACGTTTCGTCGTTTACTGCGCGTCGCGGACGAGACCGGGGAAAATATCTAAGTCGAGCGGTTCAAAGAGCCCGGCTTTAAAGCGCTCGATCGCGACCGCGCCCATGACCGCGTTGTCGGTGCAGAGCTTCGGCGGCGCGACGTAAAGTTGGAAGCGGTTCTTTTTCGCCGCGTCCTCCATTTTCTCGCGGAAACGAGCGTTCGCCGCGACGCCGCCGCCGACGCAAAGCGTTTTCATTCCGCACTTTCGGAGCGCTTGAACCGACTTCCCGACCAAACAGTCGACGACCGCCTCTTGGAACGACGCGGCGACGTCGGCGCGCTCTTGCTCCGAAATTTGCGTCGTCGAAAAGTCGACCTTGCCGACCCCGGCGAGCTTGTACCGCACCGCCGTTTTAAGACCGCTGAAGCTGAACTGCAGACGCTCCGGGTCGTTCAACATCGGACGCGGGAACGGAAACGCTTTCGGATTCCCGCTTTCCGCCGCCTTTTGAATGCTCGGGCCGCCCGGGTAAGGCAAGCCTAACATCGACGCGACTTTGTCGAACGCTTCGCCCGCCGCGTCGTCGATCGTCGTCCCGAGCGGTTCGAAGTCGATCGGTCCGGCGCAGCGGTAAAGGCTCGAGTGCCCGCCGCTGACGATCAGCCCGACGCAGGGGAAAAGGTCTTCGTCGAACGCGACCCGGCAAGCGTAAATATGCGCCTGCAAGTGGTTGATCGCGATCAGCGGTTTGTTCGCCGCGACGCAAAGCGCCTTGGCCGCCGTCAGCCCGATGAGAAGCGAACCGGCCAACCCCGGCGCGTTGACGACCGCGATCGCGTCGAGGTCGTCGAGCGTCGTTTCCGCTTGCGCCAACGCGTCCGAAACGACCGGCAAAATCGCTTCCAAGTGGTTGCGCGACGCGATTTCCGGAACGACGCCGCCGAAACGTTGGTGAACGTCGATTTGCGACGCGAGCGAAGCGCCCAAGACTTGGCGACGGTCGTCGACGACGGCGGCGGCCGTTTCGTCGCAACTCGATTCGATCGGTAAAATTTTCATTTTTTACCCGTTGTCTCGGTTGGAGCGGCGTCGTCGCGACGCTCGTCGCTTGCGGGTCGGCGAAGGAACGAAGGAACAAAGGGGAACGGCGCGGAAGTCGGCGACTCGAGCGCGACGGCGCGAACGGTTCCGCTCCCTTTATTATCCGGCGTCGAGCGATTTTGTCAAGATTCGCGGCTTATTTCGCTTCTTTTTCGGCTTTCTCGGCGGCTTATTTCGCTTCTTTTTCGGCTTTCTCGGCGGCTTTTTTCGCTTCTTTTTCGGCTTTTTCGGCGGCTTTTTCCGCGGCGCGGTTCATTTTCTTCTCGAAGCGTTCGCGAACGCTCGGCGCGACGTTTTCCGCTTTGACGCCGATCGCGTTGGCGTTGTTGCGCAAGTTGCGCGGGACGCCGGAGTTGGCCGGGCTGTTGAGAATTTGCGACGCGCCGTCGATTCCGCGGCAAACGAGCGTCGTGGAGCCGCCGCCGTCGAGGTTGAGCCCTTCCGCCGCGCCGAAATATTTCAGCGTTTCGCCGACTTCGGTTAACGTCGCGCCGACGCTGTGTTTCGGTTGGCGACCGTCGACGATCAGGAAGTAAACGTAACGCCCGTCGGCGGAAATCCCGACGGCGGTGCGCGGATGCCGGTCTTTGTTCTTAATTTCCGGAACGACGCCGCCGGTCAAAACGACTTGGCTTCCGGCGACGCCCGCTTGAATCTTTTTGACTTCGGCGTCGGAAATATTCGGGTCGAGGTTGCAAATTTTCGCGGTTTTGTCTTTATAAACGACGAACGCCGGGCGGTTCGGTTCCGGTTTCGAGACGAGGACGCCGTCGTTGGCGCCGAAGCCGAGGAGGTTCGAGTCGCCTTGGGTGCGAATCGTTTCGGCGTTGAACGGGTTGTAAAAGTTGGCGTTAACGGCGACGGCGAGTTGATTTTCGTCGAGGAAATCGGCGGTCGTTTGGCGCCAAGTTTCGCGTTTTTCCGGTTCGTAATTCTTGTTGCGTCCGGTCGCGACGAACTCGATTCCGCGCGCTTGGAGGTCGATTTTGACGACTTGCCATTTGTTGAGAACCGGCGTTTCGACGAAGAGTTGCGAATACTCGACGCCGCGGTAGAGCGGG
>JAFTUJ010000473.1 GCA_017466305.1 Thermoguttaceae bacterium | reverse complement strand
GCGGCGAAACGAAACGCGTCGCCGCTTTAGGGCGGGCAAAGTCGAAAAATGAACAGAAAAAACGAAGAATGGGGAGAACTGCGACGACGGCGAGAGGCGGAGGAAAATGCGTTTGCGGCTCTTCGCGAAACGACGAAGCGACTTGAGGAGACGGCGAAGGACGCTCGCGGCGCCGACGCGTCGAGCGTCTCGGACGGCGGCGATTTCGGCGCGGAAAACGGCGTCGCGTCGGAAGGAAAAACGCGAACGCGCGGGAAGAGAAGGAACGTTTTTAAGAAGACGTTTGCGGCGGTCGACGAGAAAATGCAAGTCGCGACGACGAACTATTATCGGCGCAAGATTGCGAAAGCGTTCGCGCCGAGCCGTTTTCGCGTTTCAATAGAAGCTCAAAAAAATTGGGAGTTTTTGCTCGACGGCTGGACGCGCTTGGGGGAACTTTTTCAGAGCGCTTTCAAGTCGTTGGAACAGGAGCTGCGCGGCGCGGAAAAAAGATTGGAGGACGAAGTTTTTGCGTCGTCCGGCGACGGCGCGGCGGCGGAGTTGGCGAGTTTGCTTTATAGTGCGAATTCCAGCGTTTTCCGCCGCTTGCAAACGTCGGCGGAAAACGTTTCCGAGATGATCGCTCAAACGCGAATGGGCGTCGCCAAGGCGGTGGAATTAGAATTATTGGAATTGGAAGGGACGTGGAAGGTTAAGCTTTTTGGGGTGAACGCGCCGATGATCGCGAAAAAGTGGTGGACGCGGTCGGCGCCTTTGGCGGTTGAATTAGCCGCGTCGTTCGACGAATTGGCGAAAACGTTGCGAACGCAGACGGCGACGCTAACGGCGGCGTTGCGCGCGGCGATCGCGGAAATTGAGAAAGCGGAGGCGACCGGAAACGGCGAGCGCGCGGCGGCGGTTTTGCGCGACTTTATCGATAAAATGTCGTTGGAAAAGGACGACTTTAGCGAAATCGGCGACGGGAAAGATTGGAGGAAATAGCGAAAATGGAAAGTTTGGGAAAAACGGCGGAGTCGGGGAAGACGCCGGACGCGCCGAAACGACCGGCGGCGCGGCGAACGAGGTTGCGTCGCGTCGGTTTGGTCGCGGCGTCGTCGTTGGTCGCGGCGTTCGCGATTTTTAACGTCGGCGTTCGGACGATCGCGCCGTTTTTTCTCTTTCATCCGAACGACGACCCGACGGCGCGGGCGGAGTTGACGCGACTCGCGGCGGAGACCGGAAGCGTCGCGCCGCTTCGGTTTTCGCTCGACGACGGGACGGCGGTTTCCGGTTGGGCGGCGCTCGCCGAAACGGAGAGCGTCGCTTTCCTAAACAACCCGCGTTCGCTTGACGCGGCGGAGCGCATAAACAACCCGCGTTCGCTTGACGCGGCGGAGCGCCTAAACAACCCGGATTCGCTAAATCGCCTAAATTCGCGCGACGACGCGGCGTCGTCGCGTCCGGTCGTCCTTTATTTTGAGGGGAACGGCGGGAATTCGGCGGCGCGAACGCTTGAAATCGTTCGGAATCCGGGCCCGCTCGCCGGGTTCGACTTCGTTTGCTGCGCTTATCCGGGGTACGGCGAGAGCGGCGGCGAACCGTCGGAACGAGCGCTTAAAACGTTCGGTTTGGCCGCTTACGACGCGACCGTTAAGGCGTTTCCGGGGCGGCGAATCGTCGTTTTCGGATTCAGTTTGGGAACCGGCGTCGCGACTTACGTCGCGTCGGAGCGTCCGGTCGTCGGGCTGATTTTGGCGGAGCCTTACGCGGACGGGTTCGACCTGTTCAACAACTTCGCGCCGATTTTTTACGGCCCGACGCGGTTGACGGTTCCTTATCGAATGGAGGCGGTTAAGTTCGCCGAAAAGGTCGACGCGCGCCCGTTGATTTTGGCGACGCGGCCCGACGCGCTCGTTCCGTTCGAGAGTTCCGAACGGTTGGCGAAGGCGTTTCGCGGCGGCGTCGAGTTCGTCGCGCAAGACGACGTCGAGCATCATTGGGTTTGGTCGACCGAAATCGCGAGCGCGGAAATCGCCGACTATTTGCGTTCGCTAACGCCGCCGGAGTCGGACGAAACGCGACGAAGCGAACGACCGTTTAACGACTAACGCTCGACGCCTAACGCGCCGACGTTTAACCTTTAACGCCCGACGCTCAACGTTTAACGCCTAACGCTAAAACTCAAACGAAAAAACGCCGTTCGAGCGAGAAAACTCGAACGGCGTTTGCGTTTTTAAGTCGCGACGCGAAGCGCGTTTGCGGGCGCCGTCAAGGAATGATCGCCGCGGCGCCGACGACGGCTCCGGCTTGAATCAAGCCGCCGCGCAACGAAATCGGAACCGGATCCAACATGTTCGGCGCGCAGTCGCCCGGGCGGTAATGACCGAGGTCGTAAATGCATTCGTTCGGGGGGTAAACGCCCATCAAGTACGGCAACACCGGAATCGTCAGCAGGAAGCGAGCGCGCGCGGTGAACGGAACCAAGAGCGGATGGCAGTAATGGCCGTGTCGCTCGAGCTGAACGTCTTCAAAATAAAGCGGCTTGTAACACAACGACGACGCTTTCCAAGTGAACTCGATCGGCGTCGGGGCCTTGCGGACGTAATCGTCTTCCGGAAGCGGGCAGCGTTCCGGGAAGAGGCCCGGTTTCGGGACGACTTTGTACGGAACGTCCAAAATCGACGGCATGTCGTTCGGGTCCGGGCACTCGTCGACGTAAGGCGCGTCGGTTCCGCCGAGCGGATTGGCGAGTTGAGCGGTCGCGTCGACGGTCGGCGCTTCGGCGTATTGCGTTTGGCGAATCGGCGACGGTTTGACGCTTTGGAACGTCGCGCTCGTTTGACGAATCGGCGATTTTTCGACCGGCGCCGGTTGAGCCGCTCGAACGGCGGACGCTTGCGCGACGCTCGGCTTAACCGATCGCGCGGCGGGCGTTTGCGCGGCGGGCGTTTGCGTCGCGACGCTCGGGCGAACGAAGCGCGTTCCGTCGGTTTGCGTCGCGGCGGTCGATTCGTCGCCGGCGAGGAATCGCGTCAAACGGGCGTCGAAATTGTCCGCCTCGGCCGGCGGCGCGAACTGTTGAGCGAACGCGGCGCCGCTCAAAACCGCGACGGCGCAACAAGACGAAACGAGCGAACGCGAAATCGATCGCGCTCGACCGAAAAGTCGACGAGATACCATTTGGAGCCTCCCTGCTTCAACGACAAGAGCCTTTTCGTCCCTGAAAAGACCGCTTAAATTTTTGCGAAAAGTCGACGTTCGCCGCGCCCCGTCCCTCTTGAACGGCGACGCGGAACGTCAAAACGCCCGACGCCGGTTAAAACGTCGAACGTCCGGCGGTCGAAACCGCCTCCCGATTTTGGCTTCGACGGCGCGGCAAGTTCGGGTCGACTCGCCGCGCGCTGTTCGGTTGGTTTCGCGACGCGGTGAAACGTCGCTTAAATCGACGACTTAGAAGCAGTCGCCGCCGCTGTAGTTCGGCGCTTCGTGCGTGATCGCGACGTCGTGCGGGTGGTTTTCGCGCACCGTCGCGGCCGAAATGCGAATAAACTTCGCCTTTTGACGCAGGTCTTCGATCGTTTCGGCGCCGCAGTACCCCATCCCGGCGCGAATCCCGCCGACGAGTTGGTAAACGTAAGCGCTGAGCGCGCCGCGGTAAGGAACGCGCCCTTCGACGCCTTCCGGAACCAGTTTGCCGACGACTTGCCCCTTTTGGAAGTAACGGTCGCTCGAGCCGCGCTGCATCGCGCCGATCGACCCCATTCCGCGGTAAAGTTTGAACGTGCGGCCTTGGTAAAGAACCGTTTCGCCCGGCGCTTCGTCGAGCCCGGCGAAGAGGCTGCCAAACATGACGGCGCGCGCGCCGGCGGCCAACGCCTTCACAATGTCGCCGGAGAAGCGAATCCCGCCGTCGGCGATCACCGTAACGTCGGCGTCTTGCGCGACTTGCGCGGCGCGGCTGATCGCGGTGATCTGCGGAACGCCGACGCCGGAAACGACGCGCGTCGTGCAGATCGAACCGGGGCCGATGCCGACTTTCACCGCGTCGGCGCCCGCGTCGATCAACGCTTTGCACCCTTCGGCGGTCGCGACGTTGCCGGCGATCACGTCGACGTCCCAACGCTTCTTCACGTTGCGAATCGTTTCGACGACGTTCAGCGAGTGCCCGTGCGCGCTGTCGATGATGATGAAGTCCGCCCCTTCGGCGACCAAACGCTCGACGCGTTCGTAGTCGTGAACGCCCGCGGCGGCGCCGACGCGGAGTCGGCCTTCTTCGTCTTTGCAGGAGTTCGGGTAGCGGCGCATCATGTCGACGTCGCGAATCGTGATGAGCCCGGTCAATTTATTATTATCGTCCACAAGGAGGAGTTTCTCCACCTTATTTTCCATTAAAATTTTCTCGGCTTGCTCGAGCGTAACGTGCCCGCGCGCTTTGACGAGGTTTTCGCTCGTCATCACTTCCGAAACCGGGAGTTCCCAGTTGTCGAGGAAGCGGAGGTCGCGTTTCGTAACGACGCCGATGAGCTCCTTGTTCG
>JAFTUJ010000472.1 GCA_017466305.1 Thermoguttaceae bacterium | reverse complement strand
GCCAACTCGTTCATAAACGCCGCCGTTTCGGACGTTTCGCTTTCAACGTTCCAAGTCATGAAGCCTTCTCCTTTTCCTTCGTCGTCGGCTCGACGCGCCGTTCGCTTCGTCCGACGCCGATATTTTACCAAAATTTGCGAAAAAAATACAAGACTTTTTTAAAAATTTTTGAGATAATGGTCGCGTCGACCAAGATTTTCCTTGCATTTCGCTTGAAAATCGGGAAAATAGATTGCAAAGCCCGCCGCCGACGACCGCGACGCCCAGCCGGAACGCTCCGCGCCCCGCGACGTTCGCCAAGCGGCGCGACTTTATCAAACGTTAATCGGTTAATCAAACGCCGCCCGAAACGTCGCGTTTCGATTTCCGTTTGTTTTTATTTTTTTTCAAAACCGACGTCGTTTCACCCCAAGGAGACCCCGCGATGAAGCGTTTTTCGCGCCCTTCGTTTCCCCGTCGCAACGCCCTTGCCCGACTCGCCGACGCCCTTCGCTCCGCGTCGACGAAAGTTTCCCGAACGCTTTTCAACTTAACCGTCGGTTGCGCCGCGCTTGTCGCCGCCGGAAATTGCCTCGCCGACGAGCCGCAAACCGCCGCTCAAACGACGCCGCCGGAAGGTTGCGTCGCGCTCTTCGACGGCGAAACGCTGAACGGTTGGAAAGGCGACTCGAAGTTTTGGACGGTCGAAAACGGTTCCATCGTCGGACGTTCGACGCCGGAAACGCCGGTTCCGTACAGCGAATACCTCGTTTGGCAAGGGGAGCCGGTCGGCGACTTCGACCTTTACGCCGACTTCCGCGTTCACGCCGGGAACAGCGGGATCGAGTACCGCGCTTGGGCCGACCCGAAACGGAATTTCGGGCTGAACGGTTATCAAGCGGACATTAACCCGGGCGACATTATGGGGATTCTTTACGGCGAAGCGCTCGGCGAAATCATCGCTTGGCGCGGCCAGTCGGCCCGCTTCGCCCCGGACGGCAAAAAGACGATCGAACAATTCGGGAACGCCGCCGAAATCGCCAAGTCGATTAAAATGAACGGTTGGAATACGTACAAAATTGAAGCGCGCGGCAATCGTTTCGTTCAATACATCAACGGCGTTAAAACGTCGGAGCTGGTCGACGAACGTCCGAACGCGCCGAAAGCGGGAATTTTCGGACTCCAAATCCATCCGGGCCCGCCGTCCCACTTCGAATACAAAAACATTTATTTGAAAAAGCTTTAAAGCCAATTAAAACGCCCGATGACGCGAAATATTAGCCGACTTTAACTCCGTTCGCGTCGCCGGTCGTTTTCGTCCGCTTGTTCGCGACTTTTGAAAATCTCAAAAACGCGCCGATTTCAAAAAACGCCGCGTTTTGATTCGAAAATTATCGTTCCAATTAAGCAACTTTATCCCCGTTATTATTGAATCGAGGTTACTATGCAACTGACTCGAAGAACTTTGTTGAAATCGACCGCCGTCGCCGCCCCTCTGCTCGTCGCCGGTCGCGTCCTCGGCCTCGACGCGCAAACCGCCCCGAGCGAACGCGTTAGAATCGGCGTCGTCGGGCTCGGCGGTCGCGGGACGTACATCGCGAACGTCGTTTCCCAAGCGAAAGACTGCGAACTCGTCGCCGTCTGCGACATTTTCCAACCGCGCCTCGCTAATTACACGAAGAACCGCCCGCAACTCAAAGCTTACGACGACTTCCGCAAGATGATCGAAGCGGAAAAACTCGACGGCGTCTGCTGCCAAACGGCGACGCACCAACGCGCTTGGGTCGCGATTCACTCGATGCTTTGCGGGGCGCACGTTTACATCGAAAAGCCGATGGCGCTGACGATTAAAGAAGGCCGCGCGATGGCCGACGCCGCGAAAAAGCTCAAGAAAGTAACGCAAGTCGGGACGCAACAACGCTCGCTTCCGCTCTGCCGCTGGGCTTGCGACCAAATCGCCAACGGCGCGATCGGAAAAGTGAAAACGGTTCTCGTTCCGAACTTCGTCGGGCCGAACGTCGTTCCGGACCACGACCCGCGTTTCCAACTCGACCCGAAAGACTGCGAGCCTTGGTGGGATATTTGGACGAACCAGGCGAAACTCCGCGCTTGCATTCCGGAAATCCAATACCAATGGAGCAACTGGGGCGACTACGACGCCGGCGGCCTCTGCTTCGGCGTTTCCGGTTGGGGGACGCACTCCTTCGACCAAATGCAAATGGCGATCGGCACGAGCCTTACGGGCCCGACGCAACTCATTTTGGAAGAGCCCTGCGAAATCCGCGACTCCGGCAAATTCACGAACCGTCCGTACTCCGAAGAAGAAACCGGCGCCGCTTATTACCATATGGCGAAGGTCGTCGGCCCGCGCGCTCGCGTGAAGGCGCTCTTCCCGAACGGCGTCGAAGCTCGTTTCGAACTCGACGGCGACCGCGGCCCGGGTCTCGGTTGCATCGTCGTCGGCGAAAAGGGCAAGCTCGAAATCAACCGTCACAAGATCGCGTCGAACCCGAAAGAGTTGGCCGCGTCGTTGCCGGAAGAAGCGAAAAACAAGCGCGACGAAACGATTTATCACGTCGAAAACTGGGCCGAGTGCATCAAGACCGGCGCGAAGTGCAACGCCGACGTCGAAATCGGCCAACGCTCGACGACGATTTGCGAATTGATCAACATCGTCCGCGCGACGGCTCCGGTCGGCAACCCGATTTTCTGGGACGCCGAAAAAGAAGAATTCGGCAACTTGCCGGAAGGGAACGCGATGTTGTCG
>JAFTUJ010000471.1 GCA_017466305.1 Thermoguttaceae bacterium | reverse complement strand
CGGCGGAAGTCGGTTCGGCGGAAGTCAAAACGACGGTCGTCGGTTCGGCGGAAGTCAACACGGCGGAAGTCGGTTCGGCGGAAGTCGGTTCGGCGGAAGTCAAAACGGCGGTTGTCGGTTCGGCGCGGCGGGGCGGAGGTTCCGAAAACGCGTCGCGGAAACGAAAAAACGTTGAAAAACGACTTTTAACGCTGGAAGCGAAGTCTTATTTTGTTAAAATTTTCAAAAAAGGAGAAACGGTAAAATGAAGAAGACGCGTAATTGGGGCGCTTTGACGTTCGGCGCGGGACTCTTGGCGCTTTGCGCGGTTTGCGGTTGTTCGGAGCCGATTCCGGTTCCGACGGACGAACCGTCGAAAGACGCGACGAGCAAAGACGCGGGCGCGACCGCCGAGAAAGCCGATGCCGCCGGAACGAGCGAAAACGCGACGGAACCGGAAGCGGAATACGTCGAGAAGAAAGCCGACGTCGGCGCGACCGGCAAGGGCGAATACGGCGTTACGTCGGAAGAGCCTATGTCGATCGTTACCGTCCCGGTTTCGACGTACTTTAAAGCGCAAGAAATGGCGGTTTTCCGAATGCAGATTCCGTCGGCGATGAACCTCTTCCAAGCGAGCGAGGGCCGTTATCCGAACTCCGAAGAAGAGTTTATGACGAAGATTATCAAGGCGAACCAAATCGTTCTGCCGAAGCTCCCGGAAGGCGACGTTTACTTTTACGACGTGCAAGCGCGCGAGTTGAAAATCCGCTCGAAAAAGCCGAACTGACCGAAACCGCCCGAACCGAGCGACGTTAACGTCGAGAAACCGCCGCGACGATTCGCGTTTTTGCGCCGTCGCGGCGGTTTGGCGTTTGAAGTTTTAACGTTGGGGAAATTTTTCGCCGAAATTTCGCGTCGCGGGGGCGCTTTATTCTTGAAGAAGCGTTTTTTTCGTTAAAATATAAAGAAATTTGTCGCGAAGAAGCGTTTTTGAGCGGAGACATTCTCTTTTGAGCGTTTTTTATTCGGGTTTTGTGAAAAATTTCGCGTTTTTTTCTTTTTTGCCGCCGAATTTTTCCGGTTTTTGCGCTCTTGTAAGGTAAGAAGCGAGCGTCGCGTTGGGAACGTCGCGGCGATTTTTACGTCGAATAGGCGTTGGCGTCGCGACGGTTCGCGGCGCGTATCGGTTGGCGTTGGGTGTTAACGGAGGAAATACAATGACTTGCGAAAACGACTTGAACGTCGGTTGGGATTCGAGTCCGGCGACGGGGATGCGAAAGGCGTTGACGATTAAGGGCGTCGATTTCGCGTTCCGCTGGCGCCCGCCGGGGACGTTCCAAATGGGGAGCCCGTCGAGCGAAGCGGAGCGCGATTCCGACGAAGGCCCGCGATACAAGGTAACGTTAACGAAGGGTTTCTGGATGCTGGAGACGTCGGTAACGTAGGGTATGTACCGCGCGATTACCGGTTCGAATCCGAGCTATTTTAAGTCGGGGGACAATTACCCGGTGGAAAACGTGAGTTGGTTCGACAGTCAATCGTTTTGCGAGTCGCTGAACGCGCTTGGGGTCGCGCCGGAGGGTTTCGCGTTTCGGTTGCCGACGGAGGCGGAGTGGGAGTACGCTTGCCGCGCCGGAACGACGGGACCGTTTAACGACAATGGAAACAACGGCGTTTCCGTCGGTTAGTTCGAGCAGAGTCGAACGAGTCCCGTCGCGCAAAAGAAACCGAACGCTTGGGGAATTTACGATATGCGCGGCAACGTCTGGGAATGGTGTTGGGATTGGTTTAGCGAGAACGCTTACTCTGTAAACGGCGCGGTTGTCAATCCGGCCGGACCGTCGGAGGGGCGCAGACGCGTCAGACGCGGCGGAAGTTTTGAATCTGGCGCCGACGACGCTCGTTCCGGCAAGCGGGATTGGTTTTGGCCCGCCGCGACCGAGTCGGATATCGGTTTTCGATTTATTTTGGCGGAAACGTCGTTGCAAGAGCACGCCAAATGGTCGGAATGGATTAAGACGGCAATGAAAGAACAAGAGAAGCGTAAGAAAGAAGAGGAAGAAGAAAACGTATCTGATTGGGAGCGAGCCAAAGAATTTACGGAACGAGAAAACTTACTTGGCGCGTCGCAATCTTCGACAGACGAGTATTTTCGTTCAATGCAGCAAGCGTATGAAATGATAAATCGATTCGACCAGGCTCCGTTTGCTCCGACGCCGTATCCCGGCGGTTATACGCCGACGCCGGTTCCCGGTTACGGCTCCGGATTTACTCCGACGCCGATTCCCGGTTACGGCTCCGGATTTACTCCCGTTCCGATTCAGATTTACGGCCCCGAATATTACGATATGCTTTTTGACGCGTTGGGAATCGGCGTCGGATATTAACTTCTAACAACCCCTGGGAACTCCGGTTTTGACGTCGTATTCCGTTTGCCGATAAGGGGTAACGATTAAACGCGGAACCGGCGGCGACGGTTTTGCGGAACGGTAAACGGCAAACGGTCGACCGACGTTCGTAAGGGAAACGTTGGGCGACCGTTTAGGCGTCGACGGTGAAGAGTAGGGCGCCCTTGACCGGCTTGTTGGTATGACCGGTTTGGCGGTTTGATGTTTTGGGTGGGAAGTTGGGCTGTAAAACGACGAAGAGGGCGTTTTTTCTGGGAAAACGCCCTCTTCGTCGTTGGCGTCGAGAGCGATTAAAGGCGACCGACCGTCGTTTCGGCGGCGAGGGTGGCGATCATGTCGCGGGTCGACGCTTCGACCGCTTCTTCCCAACGCGCTTCGCCGAAGCGGTCTTTGTACGCGTCCGAACGATAAGCGAAGATAATGCCGCGCGAGTTGTTGACGATCGCGCCGAGTCCGTCGGCGTCAAAAGCGCCCGCGACGTCTTTCGCGCCGCCCCCTTGGCTCCCGTAACCCGGGACCAAGAACCAAACGTTCGGAAGCGCCGCGCGAAGCTCCGTCAGTTGCGCCGGCCAGGTCGCGCCGACGACGCCGCCGACGTTCCCGTATCCGCAAGCGCAACCGGTCTTCGCGATACTCTCCGCCGCGAGCGTTTGGACGTATTCGCCGACCCGACGGTAAAGCGTTTTGCCCTCGAACGCTAAGTCTTGGAACTGCGCGCCGCCTGGATTCGACGTCTTCACCAAGACGAAAATGCCGCCGTCGCGCTCGTTTGCGACGTCGACGAACGGCGTCAGGCTGTCGTCGCCGAGATACGGGCCGACCGTTAACGCGTCCGCGCCCCAAGGACTCGTCGCGCCGATCATCCCGCGAGCGTAGGCGGTCGCCGTCGAGCCGATATCGTGTCGCTTCGCGTCCAACACGACGAGAAGACCTTTGCTCGACGCGTATCGGATGATCGACGCGAGCGCCGCCGAACCGGCCGGGCCGTATTGCTCGAAGAACGCCGCTTGAGGCTTCACCGCCGGAACCAACGGCGCGACGACGTCGACGATCTTGCGGCAGAACGTTTCAAAAACTTCGGCGACGTCCGCCGGGTTCTACTCCGATTTGCCGCTCTTGAGCGCGTCCGGAATCTGCGCCCAACGCGGGTCGAGCCCGACGAGAACCGGCGTTTTCTTTTGACGGATTTGAGTCGCTAAACGATCGGAGAAAGTAGGCAAGGTTCGCTCCTTTAAAATAGGCGGGTTGGGGGGTTGGGGTAAAGGGCGGCAAGCGGACGAGCTTGCGGCGGCGCTCTATAGTATATTGACAAAATCGGCGAAACGCGACGCTTTTTTTAACGCTTTTCGGCGTTTTCGCTGGGAAGCCGTCCCGGTGGAGCGCGAAGCGTCGGCGGGAGGACGCGCTCGACGAAGGCTCCGCCCTCAAACGACCGCGGAACGTCGCAGCGTTAACAAGCGGAACGACGGAGTGTTAAAAAGGGGGGAATGGGAAAAGTGGGGAAACGTTAAGGGCGCGACTCGAACGACGCGGCGTTAACAAGCGGGACGACGCAGCGTTAAAAAGGGGGGAATGGGAAAAGCGGGGAAACGTTAAGGGCGCGACTCGAACGACGCGGCGTTTTTTTCCGCCGACTGGCGACTGTTCCAGTTGACGACGTCGAGGAGCGAAACGGGACGGCGGCGCCCGGTTTCGTCGACGATTTCCGGCGCGGACGACTCTTCGGAGGCGCCGGCGTCGGCGGAGTTGGCGGTTCCGTCGGCGCCGTTTTGGGCGTCGCGATTTTGGCCGAGCGCGAGGAGCGTTTCCAGCTCGAGCCATTTCGGGTTGTCCTCCGAGCCGGGCGAAAGGACGAGGTCGTTTTCCGCGACCCATTGCACCGCCGAAAGTTCGAATTGCGTCGGGTAAATCAAACGAACGCGGTCGACCGCCGCTTTACCCTGCAGCGCCTTGCGTTGCTCGGCGTTCTCGAACCGCGCAAGGGCGCTTTGAACGTTTAGGGCGCAGTTGCCGAGTAAAAGCGCCGCGACGTAAAAGGCGATCGTCGAGTGCATGTGCTTGTAATCGATCAGTTTAAGCGCGGTGCCGAACGAGTTTTTGAGGTAAATCGTCCGCCCGCCGCTTCGCGATTTTCCGGCGCGCTTGCCGGACGTTTCGACGCTGTAAACTTCGTCGAGCGTCAAGTGGACGAGGACGCCGAAAAAGATCGACGCGGCTTTGAAGAGCCGAAGTTGCGTGTCGCCGGACGATAAAATGAAGACGATTTCCGCCGCGATCAGGCCGAAAACGAGGCTGTGACACATGCCGCGGTGAACCGTGCAGCTTTTAACGACTTTGCCGCCGACGTAAAAAATGAGGAAATACGCGGTCGCGCCGATCATGACGACCGATTCCGCCGTCATCGAGAAGTCGCGCAGGCGACTCGCGAGGACGAGGGAAAAAACGCCGGCGACCGTCGAGAGGCAACGTTGAAAGGAGCGGCTCGAGTCGCTGTCGACGTCGGGAAGAACGCCGCCGAGAGCGCAAAGGGCGCCTGCGAAAACGGATTGCGGAAGCGAAACGTCGTAAATTAAATGCGCGACCGAAGCCAAACCGGCTCCGACGGCGGAACTCCAACCGATATGCGTTTGATAACCGGGCATCGTCGAGGAAATTTGGGGGAAATGGGGGGAACGTAGGGAAAAGGACGGCGCCGACGTCCGCCGCCGTCGAAGGGACGGAGAAGGAACCCGGGGTCGCGTCGCGACGCGGGCGACCCGCCGCCGTCGAGGGGACGGAGAAGGAACCCGGCGAATCGATTGTCGGGTTTCTTTTATTTTAAGCGGTTTTGCGGATTTTTGCAATCGGGGCGGCGTTTTTTTTAGGGTCGATTGACGGAAAGGACGATAAAATATATAATTAATGACGCGGCGGGGAACGGACTTGACGGATAGGGAAAGTTGGCGGGTTGCGCAAGCGCGGCGGTTTGGATTAAGTGGACAAAATAAGCGGGTTGAGTTGATGCAAGCGCGGCAAGTTGGAACGACTCGGCGGAGTAAGAAAATTCGGCGGACTGAATAAAAGCGGCAAACTGGGGCGTCGCGGCAAAAAGGGCGAAACGGGCTGTCGCGTCGACTTAACCGACTGTGGGGACGCGTCGCCGCAAACTTGAAACTAAATTGGGCGGTTTCGGCGGCTTCAGCTGTTTCGGCGGTTTCGACAGCTTTAGCAGTTTCGGCGGTTTCGGCAGTTTTAGCGGTTTCGGCGGTTTCGGCGGTTTCGGCGGTTTCAGCGGTTTCGGCGGTTTCGGCAGTTTCGGCGGTTTCGGCAGTTTCGGCAGTTTCGGCAGTTTCGGCAGTTTCGGCAGTTTCGACAGTTTCAGCGGTTTCGGCGGTTTCGGCGGTTTCGGCAGTTTCGGCAGTTTTAGCAGTTTTAGCAGTTTTAGCAGTTTTAGCAGTTTTAGTAGTTTCGGCGGTTTCGGCAGCTTCAGCTGTTTCGGCGGTTTCGGCGGTTTCGGCAGTTTTAGCGGTTTCGATACTTTCGGCGGTTTTGGCGCGCGAACGAAAGGAAAAGGAGCGACTGGGGGAAATGGAAAATATAAGCGTTTTCGATTTGGTCGTAACGATTCTTTTGGCGACGGCGACTTTTTGGGGCGGAATGCGCGGCGTCGTTTCGCAGATTTCGGCGATCGCGACCTGGGTTTTGAGCGGAATGGCGGCGGCGCGATACGGCTCCGTCGTCGGCGAAATTGTCTCGATACCGGAACCTTGGCGGGCGCCGGTTTCGGCGTTGATCGTTTTTTGCGCGTCGTTGTTGGCGTTGAGCGTCGCGTCGCGGTTCGTCAAACGGGCGGTTTCGTTGGCCGGATTGAAGGAATTCGATCGTCAAACGGGCGCGCTTTTCGGCTTGTTTAAGGGGTGCGCGATTTGCGTCGTTTTGACCTTCTTTTGCGTTTTAGCGTCGGAAAAAACCCGCGATCTAGTTGATAATTCAAAATCCGGGCCTTATTTAGCGTCTGTTTCGCTCCTTCTTAAAGGCGCGTTTCCCGAATCTGAAACGATGACGCGCTTCGAAGCGCTGGTTTCGACGATGAAGTCGACGCAGGCGCGGGGGAACAACGTTCCGACGTTGAAGTCGGAAATCGCCGATCTTGAGACGTATTTGAAGACGAACGTTTTGTCGGAGGAAGCGACGGACGTCGTCGAAGAAGCGGAATCGGGCGCGGTTGAAAACGGCGGCGCTTCGTCGGGTTGGTCGCGCTTTTTGGACGATTTGCGCGGTTGGGGGCGCTCGAACGACCGGACCGCTTCCCAAGAGGCGAACGCGTCGAGAACGAACGCGTCGAGCGATTTTGATAATTGGGGCAATTTGGGAAGTTCGGGCGATTGGGGTCCGGCAAACGGCGCGAGTAGCGAGCGTTGGAACGTCGACGGAGCGAGTGAAAGCGGAAAAAATAACGGCGAATGGGAAAGTTGGAACGTTTGGGGAGAGCGCGAGCGATTGGAAGAGAGGGAAAACGAAGAAGAGTGGGAAAATAGGGGAAGTTGGAGAGAAAACGGCGTTCGCGGCGGCTCGGCAAGCGGCGGTTATTACGACGAATATGAGGAAGACTTCGGACGCGGAACGACTTATGTTGGAAGCGGCGATTACGGTTGGAGCGAAGACGACGATTATAACGGGTGGGGAGAGCGCGGCGTTTACGACGGCGACTTGGAGGGCGG
>JAFTUJ010000470.1 GCA_017466305.1 Thermoguttaceae bacterium | reverse complement strand
TTCGCCAATACATTTAAAACTCTCGAAACCGATCGCGGCGCCCTGCGGTCCCGCAAGCATTCCGCCGACCGTCGCCCCGACAACGCCCAACGCGAAACCGCCGAGCGTCTCCGCCGCTTTTTCCGTCGCTTTTTCCGCCGCGACTCGCCCGCTCTTTCCCTTCGTCGCGCTCCATATTTTATCGAAAACCCCCATTTTGCCCTCGTTGTCGGTTGAAAAATTTGCGGTAAAAGCGCGCCGAAAAATTTATCGTCGGAAAATCGGCGCGGAATATTTTGTCTAAATATATTATAGCCGGAAATCAAACGAACGGCAACGCTTCCGACAAAAAAAAAAGAAAAAAGCGTCCGCCGCTTTCGCGACGAACGCTTTAAACGACTTGCCGCCCGCGCGTTAAAACGTCAACAACAGTTCCAAGCGTCCGACGAGTCCCGCCGAACGCTTGGAACGCGACGACCGACGCCGCGTTAAATCGCGTCAAACCGGCGTCAAACCGTCAACGACCGTTCAAACGTCGCGACGCGTCGGCGTTGCCGGCTTCGGCGGCGCGGACGTACCAGCGACGCGCCTCCGCTCGGTCGCGCTCGACTCCGGCGCCGGTCTCGTAACAGACGCCTAAACGGAACATCGCCGCCGCATCCCCCGCCTCCGCCGCCCGACGGAACCAAACGACCGCCGTCGACGCGTCCGACGCGACCCCGACGCCGCTCGCGTAACACGCGCCGACGTTGAACGTCGCCTTGACGTTACCCGCCTCCGCCGCCCGCTTCCACCAGCGAAACGCCTCCGCCGCGTCGCGCGACACGCCGTCGCCGGGCTCGTAACAAACGCCTAAACGGAACATCGCCGCCGCGTATCCCTGCGCCGCCGCTCGCCGTATCCAAACTACCGCAGTCGACGCGTCCAACGCCTTCCCGACGCCGCTCGCGTAACACGCGCCGACGTTGAAGGTCGCCTTAACGTTACCCGCGTCCGCCGCTCGCTTCCACCAACGAAACGCCTCCGAAGCGTCGCGCGACACGCCGTCGCCGTCGAAATAACGAACGCCTAAACGGAACATCGCCTCCGCGTCCCCGGCCTCCGCGTCGCGACGCAACATCGCAATCGGATCGTCGCCCGCAGTCTCCCCCTTGTCCGCGACCGGTCGCGCCGCCAAGAGGGGCGCGTCGGAAGTCAATTTTCTCTCAAAACTTACGTCGTTTTTCAAAACGTCGTTCTCGTCGTTCCAATTAAAGCCGAATCCAGAGTCGTCGCCAAACGCCGACGCCGCGACCGTCTCGTCAGCCAACGCGGCCCCCGACGCTTCTTCCGCGACGCTAGCGTCCCCGCCGAAAAAGATATCGTTCTTTTCGTCGTCTTCATTCACGTCGCTCAACGCATAACCCACCTGTTTTTCCGGCTTAGCGTCGTTTTCGGCTTGTTGAAAAAATAGGTTGTCCGCATCGCCGCCGGCGTCGTCGGTCAACGCGTAAATCTCCGGCGCTTCGGCTTGAACGTCGTCGTCCGCAAGAAAAAAGAGGTCGTCTTGGTCGGTCTCCCCCTCGTCGTCTAACGCGTAAACCTCCGGTTCGTCAACCTTAGGGCCGTCGCCGTCCCACAGCGAAAAGACGTCGTCTTCGTCGATTTCGAACAAGTCCGAGTCTTTCGCGTCGTTTTCCTCGCCGAAGATATCAAACGTCTTTTCCACGTCTTCGGCGGAGCGCGCCTCCTCGTCGCCCAACGACGTTTTCGCCCCCTTGGCCCCCGCTTCCGCCGCTTCCGCCGCGCCGGACGACGACGTCGGAACGCTCGGCGCGCCGGAATCGGCCCTCAACGCAGTCAACCGCGCCAACGGCTCTCGCGCTTCCTCGCATCCGGCGTCCAACGCGCGACGAAACCACGCGAGCGCCGCCGACAAGTCGCTCGCGCAACCAATTCCATTCGCGCGCCAAAGCCCGATCTTGCACATCGCCCTCGCGTCTCCGGCTTCCGCCGCCCGACCGTACCACTCAAACGCGACGCGAGCGTCTCGCTCGACGCCCAATCCGTTCTCGTACATACACCCCAGCGAAGTCATCGCCTTTCGGTCTCCGTTGTTCGCCTCTAAACGCAACGCCTCAAGGAAATCGGCGGATTCTTGGGCTTCGTCGTCGGCGTTCTCGTCGAGCTCGCCCATCTCTTCAAGCGCTTTGCGCGCCGACTCGCATCCGGCGTCCGCCGCCCGTCGCAACCATTCCGCCGCCGCCTCCAAATCCTGCGCAACGCCGACGCCCTTGCCGCAACAGAGAGCAAACCGATACATCGCGTCCGCGTGTCCGGCCTCCGCCGCGCGGCGCAACCACTCGCTCCCTTTCTTTTCGTCTTGTTTCGCGCCGCTTCCCGCGAGAAGACAAACGCCCAATAAACACATCGCCGTCGGCGTTTGGGCTTCCGCGGCGCGTCGGAAGTAAGCGACCGCCTTCTCGGCGTCTTGCGCGACGCCGAAACCGTTTAAATAACAAAGGCCAAGGCAACACTTCGCTTCCGAATCCCCGTTTTCCGCGGCGCGTCGGAACCAGTCGGCGGCGGTCGCGAAGTCTTGCGCGACGCCCCAACCGTTGAGATAACAACCGCCAAGGCAAACCGCCGCCCTCGACGACTCGGCTTCCGCAGCGCGCTGGAACCAAGCGACCGCCTTCTCGGCGTCTTGCGCGACGCCGCTCCCGACGCGGTAACAAACGGCCAAGTTGAACGCTGCGTCCGCGTCGCCCAAGTTCGCCGCGCGCCGCCAAAGTTGAATCGCTTTCGTCTTATCTTGCGCGACGCCGTCGCCGGTTGCGTAACAACAGCCCAGGTTGAACGTCGCGTCCGCGCTCTCCAGTTCGGACGCGCGCCGCCAAAGTTGAAACGCTTTCGTCTTGTCTTGCGCGACGCCGTCGCCGGTTGCGTAACAACAGCCCAGGTTGAACGCCGCGTCCGCGTCGCCCGCTTCCGCCGCTTGCCGATACCCGCGCGCCGCCGCCGCGTGGTCTTGCGCGACGCCCTCGCCGTTCCAACAGCAAAGAGCGAAGTTGAACAGTGCCTCTTTCACCCCGGCG
>JAFTUJ010000469.1 GCA_017466305.1 Thermoguttaceae bacterium | reverse complement strand
CGCAGTCTTCGTAAACGACGACGTTCGGGAAAAGCGTCGAGTTTTAGCCGACTTTAACGCCGGGTTGCAAGACGACGCCGGGATGAATCGTCGCGTTATCGCCGATTTCGACGTTGTCCTCGACGACGACGTTTCCAAATTGCGCCGCCAAGACGTGAACGCCGGTCGACGAATCGTACCCGAAACCGTACGCTCCGACGACGCAGTTGGCGTGAAGAAGGCAGTTTTTGCCGATTACGCAGTCTTCGTAAACGACGACGTTCGGGAAAAGAACGGTGTTTTCGCCGACTTTAACTCCCGGTTGCAGGACGACGCCGGGGTGAATCGTCGCGTCGTCGCCGATTTCAACGTCGTCGCCGATAACGGCGCCGGGTCCGATTGCGACGTTTTTGCCGATTTTAGCGGTCGGAGCGACGACGGCGCGTTCCGAAACGCCTTGAAGCCAACGGGGACGCGGCGGACGGAAGAAGGCGACGATCTTTTCGAACGCTTCCTTGACGTCGGCGACTTGAAGCGTCGCGACGTCGGGCGTCGGGCGTTCGGCGCCGAGCGGAACGACGGCGGCGCGCGCTTGGGTCGCGGCGTTCCAATCGAGCCGTTCCGGACGTTCGGCGAAGGTGATCGCCGTCGCGTCGGCGGTATGCAGGGGCGCGGCTTTATCGATCAAAAGATTGGGATCGCCGGTTAGGACGCCTTGCGTTAATTCGGCGAGTTTCGAAAGTCGAACTTGCATAAAATCGGCTTCTGGGGTGCGGCGCGGCGAAAATCGCGCGGTTAAGGGGAGGAGGGCGAACGAATCGCCGAAAGGAAAAGGGGGCGCGAATCGGTCGAAGCGCCGCAAAGGCGGCGGCGAACCGGCGTCGCGTCGCGTTTAAAAACAATCGTTCGACGTAAAAATAACTAGTTGTTATCGATAAAATCGAAAACGCGAGATTTTACGTCGAACATTAGCGCTTCGTTTAACGAAACGCGAAAAGCTCTCGTCGTCGGGATTGCGGGGCAAAATTCAAAGGGCGAAGGAATCGCCGCCCGTTCGCAGCCCGCTTAAAATCGGCGCCCGACGACTTCGCGAAGGTCGCGCGTCGACCGAACGCGACGTTTTAAAGGAAAAACCGTTAAAACCGACGCGTTCGTCGAAAACGCAAGTCGCGACGACTTATTGCGCTTGCTTCACTTTGAGGATCAGCTTGGAAAGACGCGACTTTTTGCGCGACGTGTTATTCTTGTGCCAAAGGTTGCGAGCGGCGGCGCGGTCGAGAGCGCTGCAAACGCCTTTGAATTGTTCCTCGGCGGCCGCGACGTCGCCGGCGCGGAGCGTTTTGAGGAGGTTCTTGATGCGGTTGCGGACGACCGAGCGAGCGGCGCGGTTGCGTTCGCGGATAACAACGTTTTGTCGCAGTCTTTTCTTGGCGCTTTGAATATTCGGCATGGTTCTCTAAATTTTTTTAAAACTTGTTAAAATTATCGTTTGTTTCTCAACGTCGCAAGGAGGAACGCTTATCGTCAAAAACGATGGGTAAGTTTTAACATAAGTTTTTCCGAAACATTCCCTCTGGGCGGGGAGGTCTTACGGCGTTTTGACCAAAGGGCTCTTCGGGCGCGACTCGCTATTTTAACTTAATAGTCGGTTTTCGCGTCGAAAAGCGGTCGGCGTCGTCGCGGTTCCCTCGGCGAGAGCAGACCGAGTAAACGGGAAACGCGACGCAAAACTACGCTCAGTTACTATTATGCCTCTTTTCTGCGATCTTGTCTAGTAGCCCCGCCACGTCTTTATAAGAAAAATCTACGGCGGCCAGCTTATTGGCAAAATCGTCCGCTTTCTCATAATCGTTCAAACCGAACGCGAGACGGGCGGCGTAATAGAGCGCTTTTTTGTAATCTTCGCCGTTCGGGTCGAGCTTTTCGATCGCTTGATCGTAGTGCGTCGCGGCCAAACGGTATTGCTTAATCTGTTGAAAACATTGAGCTAACGCAAACAGACATTGGCCGGCGAGCGTCGCGTCGATCTTCGCGGCTTGCAGTTCGGCGATCGCTTCTTTGTACATTCCTTGGCGCATTCTAAATTGCCCAAGTTCCCAACGGAGCGGCGCGGAGTTCGGCGTTTTCGCCAATTTGTACTCAATTAATTCTAAAGATGTTTCTTCAACAATTTTCTTTTG
The DNA here is from genome assembly GCA_017466305.1 of Thermoguttaceae bacterium. GTDB lineage: Bacteria > Planctomycetota > Planctomycetia > Pirellulales > Thermoguttaceae > RUG369. The sequence continues at coordinate 1,521 of JAFTUJ010000469.1, read as the reverse complement.
TTCGACGAATTTTGCCTTCAACGCGTCGGACGGGGCCTTTTCGTACTGCGCTTTGACCCGATTCATCTCGTCGAGGGCGCGCGCTTTTTGCGTTTCGAGGAGTTTCGGCGCGAAAACGGCGTCGTCCGGGAAGACTTTTAAGGCGCGTTTGCAGGCGTCTTCGGTTTTGCGCAGATTGCCCTTTTGGAAGAAGTGTTCGACGAGATCGAGGAACGCGTCGCGGTCTTCCGGATTTTTGCGGAGCCGTTTTTCGCATTCGTCTTCGAAGCTCATTTTCGGCTGTTTTTCTTCTTCGGCCGCTTGTTCCGCTTCGCGTTGCGTCGTTCCTTTTTGCTTGTTGATCGTCTGCTCGAGCATGATGTCGTTGAGACGTTTGCCGGCGTCGTGATCGGCCGGATAGAGTTTCAGGACGCGCTCCCAACAAATTTTCGCTTGGTCGTAAACTTTGCGGTCGGTGAGTTCGGTCGCGGCCAAGCGCAAAATATCGACGTTGTCCGGTTCGCTTTGAACGGCGTGATTCAGGTAAGCGAGCCCGGCTTCTTCGATATCGGCGTCGAGGCAGGCGAGGCCCATCGAGACGAACGCTTGCGCGTCCCAAGGGTTCGACTTGAGCTTTTCGCAACCGTTTTTGATCGTCGTCGCCAGGTCTTTGTCCTTGCCGATGGGGAGGCTCGCTTTCGCGCTTTTGAGAAAGCCGAAACGCGACTTCTTTTTTTGACCGCCGTGTTGGAGGCGAAGGTTCGCGATGAGCGAATTCATGTAGATGATATTCGACGGATCGCCGCAAACGCATTGACAAAACATTTGGGTCGCGGGCTCGTGCTGACCGAGTTGCATTTTTTGGCTGCCGAACTCGAAGCATTGCTGGAGGCGAGCGCGCGCCGCCGGAGAAATTTCGGGAATAGGTTGCATCGTGCGTCTGTTTTTCTCAAAATAGGGAAAATGGGGAACGCGGGCGGAGCGCGGCGTTTCCGCTAACCGTCGCGCCGGGAGGGTCGGAACGTTTTACAGGCGTTTCGACCAAACCAAGCCTCTTCTATTATAATATCGATCGCGTCGATTTTCAACCGGAAAGAACGGTTGAACAAGAAATTTTTTTTCGAACGGCGAATTTGGGTTGCGAAAATGAAAAAGCCGCCGACGCAAGGGAAGCGTCGACGGCGAAAAGGGAGGGCGACGTTAGTAGCCGGCTCGCGGGGCGCCGATAATTTCGGGGGCGGGGCCGACGGGCGCCGGGACGTCGACGACGGGAAGGTCGGCGGGGAGGGCGGGAACGTCGGTTTCCGCCGGGAGGAGCGCGTCGAAATCTTCGAGCGAAGGCGCTTCGAGAAGTTCCGGTTGCGCGTTTTGCGGCGTTTGCGGCGTTTGGTAAACGGGGGCGTTTTGCGTCGCAGGGGCGTTTTGGAGGTTTTGCGTCGCTTGGTAAACGGGGGCGTTTTGCGTCGCGGGGGCGTTTTGGAGGTTTTGCGGCGCTTGGTAAACGGGGGCGCTTTGCGTCGCGGGGGCGTTTTGGAGGTCTTG
>JAFTUJ010000468.1 GCA_017466305.1 Thermoguttaceae bacterium | reverse complement strand
TTGAGGAGTCGACGACGTTCTCGCCCGACGCTCAAAACGCCGAAACGCCCGGCCCGACGTTCGCAAACGCCGGGCCGCCGCCGTCGTTATTATTAATATAAGAATATACCGGTTCGGCGCGCCGATTGCAAGAGCCGCGCCGACGTTTTTCGAAAATTCCGCCCTTGTTTTAACGCTCGACCGTTAAAATCCCCGCCGACCGCCGGGCGCCGTCGCCGCGTCGCGCCCGTTTTTAAACAGATTTCAAAAAATCAAACGCGCCGACGTTAAAAAACGCCGCTCCCTCGAACGCAACTGCGGCGACAAAAGGGCGACGCGACAAATCGGACAAATTTCAAATCTTTCAAAAACTCGCTAAAAACCGGGTCAAAACGGCGTTATTTGCCCGGTTTCGCGAGCGGTCGAATCGGCTCCTTATTCGCGCTTACCTTTAGCCGTTCGGCTATCGGGCGTCGATCGTCCCAAGGGTTATCGTCGTACCGGCGCCAGTCGAGCGGCGCCCCGTCGAAGTCGCGGCTAACGACGGTCGTCAGCTCCGCTTTCGAGTCCGCGATCGGGGGCGGCTCCTTCGAGCTTCGCTCGACGTGTTTGCCGGAAAAATCCCACTCGGGCCCGAGCGGAAAACCGAACTGAGCGCAAATTTCGTCCTCCTTAAAGCTCCGCGACGCGGCGAATCGCTCGAACGTTATCGCGGAGTCGCTCCCGAAGTAAACGCCGTTCAACGTCGCGTCGGCCAAGTCGCAACCCTTTAATACGTCGCGTTTTGCCGAGCGATAACGCGGGCCGAACGAGCAACGCTCGAACGTCCAACCGGCGAACGATTCCCCTTCGAGCGAGCAGTCGAAAACAACGTCGCGCGCCTTTTTTTCGCGCCAAGTTTTCGTTCGCCGCAACTGTTCGAGCGTCGCCGGAATCCCGTAATACGGGTAGCCGTCGACCGGGTCGAACTCGAGGCGCCCGTCGTCGATCCAAAAGCCGTCGAGGCTTAACTCTTCCCAATTCGGGATAAACGCCGGCGTAAGATAACGCGTCGCGATCGCTGCGACTTCGCGTAGCGCCGCGGTTTGCTCGTCGTCGGGCAAATCGCGATAGCGTTTCCCTTCGTTCGCCCACATCCGACTGGCGAATCGGTCTTCCACAATCCGCAACTTCGACGAAAACCCCGACGTCAAACTCGGCGAAAAGAGGTAAAAAACGCGCTCCTCCGGCTTTTCTTCCGCCGCAACCTCAACGTTTTCCGACAGTTGCGTTTCCGCCGAATTTTCGACCTTTTCCCCTTTCTCGGCTTGCAAACGCTCGTACTCGGCGCGAAGTTCGTCGGCGATTTGATCGTCGGCGTCGCGCAGTTTGTCGACCTCGTCGTAATCGAGCCGCCCTTCCTTAAACGTTTTCGTCGAAAGGAGTTGCTCTTTCGTCAAGGACGCGACCAGATCGCCGCCTTCGATCTCGGCGTCGTTACAATCGCGCGCCGCCCTCTTTTCGCGATAAACGTAGTTCGGCAAGTCGTAAAAATTCGCGTTCGTCCAATCGAGCCCGGCGAAGCTGAAGTTCCCGTATTCGAGGCTCCCAAGTTTCAAACCGCGGAAACTTTTGCGCCGATAATTGTCGGTTTCGAGCAGTTGTTCGAAGCTCAGGAACCGCTTATTATACGCCCGCGTCGACGCGAAGGTTTCGGGATAGCTCGCCGTGCGCAACGTCGCGTCGTCGAGAATCGCGCCGGTCAGGTTCGCGCCCCAAAGGGAGTACGTTTCAATAATGCAACCCGTTAAATTCAAACCGCTTAAATCCCAACCTGACATATCGCGGAACTCGATTTTCTTCCCGCGAAAATCCTTCGCGGCAAACTCCGGACTCGCTTCGAAAATCCGGCGGTCGACGATTTTTTGCGCTTCGTCCGGGAAGACGCACGTCTTCAAGCGTTCGAGGTCGCCCGACTTCCAAGTTTCGGTCGACATAAGCTGCTCGAGCGTCGGCCAACTCCGCTCGCCTTCCTCCGTAAAGACGTAAAACACGCAGCCGTCGATCTTAGCGTCGGTAAAGTCGACGTTTTCAAAGAACGTCTCGCCGACGTTCAACTCGCCCGGGAAAAGGAACGTCGCGCCGCGCAGGTCGCAACCGGAGAAGTCGACGCCGGTCAGGTCGTAAAACCGATTGAACTCGACGTCGCGCAAGTCCTTGTCTTGCCAGCTTTTCGTCGCGCAAAGTCTCTCCTTCGTTATCTTGCCGTATTCGTTTTCGCGCCGCCATTCGAACGGGTCGAATTTCGTATAATCGTCGCCGCGCCCGGACGAAACGACTTTCAGCCCGCGAATCGTCGCCCCGTCGAGTTTCCCCTCGACGCCCTTCATCGTCGCGCCGGTCAAGTCGTATCCGCTGAAATCGCCGCCGTTTAGCGCGTCGTCGAAGGTCTCGCCGGACAAATCTTTCTCGCGAAGACTCCGCGCCCGCGACAGTTCGTCCGGCAAATCCTTCGGAACGGGGCGGTCGCCGCGCGGCTCAAACCTTGCGCCGTCGAGCTTTAGCAACGCCCAGCCGGTCTTCCCGCCTTTCCTCCGAATCGCGCTAAGCTCGGGTTCGTACATTCCGGTTTCAAAGAACAAATCGCCGACGTTTTTGCCGCTAAAGTCCCAACCGGCGAGCGTAAAGCCGAACTTGGCGATAATTTCGTCCTCCTTGAAACTGCGCGTCGCCGCGAACTGCTCGAACGTAATCGTCGCCGCTCGGTCGAAATAAACGTTGCGGAGCGTCGCGTCGGCAAAATCGCAAGCGTCGTAACCGACGATTTTATCGGACTTCGATTCCTTCCCGGAGCTTTGCCAAAGGTCGCCCGGCGCTCGCATTTCGGGCTTTGTCCCCTCTCCGTCGGTCAGTTCGAAGCGCGCAAACCCTCGCCAATATCGATTCGCTTCAAAGCGGCAGTTTTCGAACGTCCACCCGACGAACGACGCGTCGGTAAAGACGCGGTAGAACTCGACGCCGCGCAACGTCTTTTCGCGCCAAGATTTAGTCCGCACCAACTGTTCGAGCGTCGCCGGAATCCCCCAACAGAACGGAAGCCCGTCGATCTCGCCAAAAAAGCCGCCGAATTTAGCGTAAACGTCGTTATTTTCGTAGTCGTAAGCGCCCGCGACCTCCGGACGAAAATCGAAGCGCGCGCCGTCGAGGCACAAGTTTTCCCAATCGATTTTTTCGGCGACGCTCGGCCAAAATTCGCGCTCGACACGTCGCCAACTCTCCGCCGCGACACGACGTAGCGCCCGCTTCCAAGGCCGGGGATCCATAATGGCGACTTTATAGACTTTAGCGTAAACCTTCTGCGTTTCGTGCTCGATCGCCCGTTTTCGCGCTTCTTCGAGCGTCATCCCCGGATTCGACGGCTTTCCCGGAGCGTGAACGCCTAAATACTCGTAAAAACGGACGATACGCTTCTGTTTTTCCTCCGGCGTTTTCGACTCCGCTTCGATTTGACGAAAAACCGCGTCGTGTTCGAGCGTCGCCGCTTTCTCGATTTCCTCCCACTTCGCCTCTTCTTCCGCCAAATAGCGTTCGTAAGCGCCGCGTTCCGCCGCGACGAGCGCCTCCGCGATCGTCCTGTTGTACTCGTTGAAAATCCGGCGCAGGTTTTCGTCGGCGGCCTCTCCTAAGTAAAGAAAAACGGTCGTTTGCGGGTCGATTTTCGCCGTCGACTCGAACGGTTCGTCCGGCGTAAACGGAAAATACGACGTTTTATCGTCCGCGCTAAACGCCGTCGCCGCGCCCCAAAGAAGCGCCGTCAAGAGCGTTCCGAGCGCCGCGCTCGCCTTTTTCAACATCTTGCGCATCGCTTAACCTCCGTTGTCGTTTAAGTTGCGTTCAATACCCGCGCGCCGTTTCCTCGTTTCGGGACGTCGTGCAGTCGTAATTATACCGACGGCGAAACGCGAGGTCAAGTAAATTGCGACGTTCCGCAACAAAAAAAGAAAAAAAAACGCGACGCCGCGCCGCAAAATCGCTCGCCGGCCCCTTTTCAAACATTATTCAATCGAATCAAACGCGCCGTTCTATAATTTCGGCGCTTCAATCAAAGAATCAAACGTCGCCGTTGCGAACAATAAAAACGTCGCCGTTGCGAACAATAAAAACGTCGCCGTTGCGAACAATAAAAAACGCGTCGACGAAGCCGCAAAGCTCCGCCGACGCGCCTAAAAGAAACAAACAATTTTCAAACTTTTCAAACGCGGCGACGCAAAACACCCGCCGTCGCTTGTTTCTCCGACTTCCGCCGAGACTTTTCGCCGAAACCGAAAGCGCCGCTAAGTCGCGCCGTCGCGGCGTTTACAGAACAAACTTGCTCAAGTCTTCGTCCTTCGCGACGCGGTCGATCTTTTCGCGGACGTACGCCGCGTTGACGACGACTCGACCAAGCCCCATTTCCGGCGCTTCGAAACTCAAGTCTTCGAGCAACAGCTCCATCATCGCGTAAAGTCGGCGCGCGCCGATGTTTTGCGTCGTCGCGTTCGTCGTCGCGGCGTACTCGGCCAGCGCTTCGATCGCGTCCGGTTCGAAAACCAAGTCGACGTTTTCCGTTTTCAACAGCGCGACGTACTGCTTCGTCAGCGCGCTCTTCGGCTCCGTCAAAATCCGAACGAAGTCCTCTTTTTTCAGCTCCGACAACTCGACGCGAATCGGAAAACGGCCCTGCAGCTCCGGCGTTAAGTCGCTCGGTTTCACGCGATGGAACGCCCCCGCCGCGATGAAAAGGACGTGTTCGGTCGAGAACATCCCGTGTTTCGTCTGCACCGTCGTTCCCTCGACGATCGGGAGCAAGTCGCGTTGGACGCCTTGTCGCGACACGTCGGCGCCGCGCCCGCCTTCGCTTCCGACGATTTTGTCGATCTCGTCGATGAAGATAATCCCGAGATTTTCGGCGAGTTCGACCGCC
>JAFTUJ010000051.1 GCA_017466305.1 Thermoguttaceae bacterium | reverse complement strand
GAGCATCGCGTCGAGATTATCGTAAGTCGCGATTCCGGTCAGGTCCATTTGTTGACCGGCCGGGCCGAAGTTGCCTTTAATTTTCGTCCAGTCGCCGGTCAGGCGTTCTTTCGCGTACGATTCGCAGAGCGCGACGACTTTCACGCCGGGGATGCGTTGATACGCGAGGTAGTGAATCATCCCCATGAAACCGATTCCGACAATACCGACTTTAAGCATTATGCGAGCCCTTTTTTCGTTATAATCGTTAAAATTTCTGCAAAATAAGAAAACGACGGGACGTTTCGAAGCGCTTCGGCGCGCGGCGGGGAACGTCGACCGGTCGCGGCGACGGCGCAATTTTCGAGAACGGCGAAAGGTCGTCGTTGGGAAAAATCGCAAAAGGCCGTCGCGTACAAACCTTCGTTTGACAGTATACACCTTGCGAGGGGGGAAAGTAAAGCGTTATTTTCCCGATTTCGCGATTTTTTCTCATTTTTTTCCCTTTCGACCCGCGCGACCCGCAAAGTTTGCCGCTTTTAAAAAAAACGGTCGAAACGGCGTTTTTTTGCGGAATTTGGGCTGGACGCGGCGAGCGTTTTTCGGTATCTTAGCGACGTTGCGGCGAAACGGAGCGGCGGTTTCGTTTCGTCGGTCGCGTCGCCGTCGAGTTCGTCGAGAAAACGGGCGATATTTCCGCGAATCGGGAAAACGGACGCGGCGTTAAAATTGAAAAAAACGTTATTAACGAAAGAATTAAAGTAATGCGAAACGATTTATCGAAAATGTCGCGGACTCGGCGTTTGCGACTTGCTTTGGCTTTGACCGCGCCGGCGTTTTTAGCGACGGCTTCTTGGGCGATTTCCGACGCGTCGGCGGAGGAGGCGAGCCCGATTCGCCAAGCGGTCGCCGTCGAGGCGGACGGCGTTGCGGAGAGCGCGAAAATCGTTCAAACGGCGACGCAAACGCCGATTTCCTCCGAGTCCGGCGCTCGACTTGGCGCGGCGGGGCGGAAAACTGGGGAACGCTCGAAGGGCGGGCGTTTAGCGGAAGAGCTGGAAAATTTGCCGAATTTAGGGGTTAGAGCGGTCGACGAAACGGAAGTTGAACACGCTCCTCACGGCGCTTCGCTCTTCGAGGTTATGCCGGGTTCGACGAAATTGGCCGATTTGAGCAAGAACCCGATTCTTGCGAAACCGGTCGCGGAAGAGACGCTCGAGGGCGGCTACAAAGTTTTTACTTATCAAACGCCGACGTTGCCGGACACGACGATTCAGATTGTCGGGATTAACGACGTCGTCGAAGCGATTATGATCAACCTGGGCGAGCCGCGCACCGAACCGGACGCTCGCAAGGTTTTCGCCGAAGAGATTAAAGATTCGCGTCCGATTCTCGTTCCGGATGAAATTGGGAATTTTAGAGAAGTTTTTCCGGAAAAAGGGGTCGCGTTCGTCTTGGAAAAAGGGGACAATCCGGCGATTCCGAGCGACCGCGTCGTTCAGATCGTCGCCGAGACGGTCAAGGCGGAATACTTTATTTTGCGGGCCGAGCAGGAGTTGAAAACGTCGCTGAAAAACGCTCGCGACGACGCCGAACACGCGCTGCTTCACGAGAAGAACTCGCCGGGCGCGCACTGGATTTTGGCGAAAACGCACCTCGCGGTCGGCGATTTTACGAACGCGCGTCGACATATTTTCCAAGCGATTAAGATGAACGATTCGATGGCGCAGTTCCATTTGACGCTGATCGACGCGTTGATTCAATCGGGCGAGATCGACGCGGCTTCGCGTTATATGGAGGCGGTCGAAGACGCGTTTGTCGAACACCCGCTTTACCAAATCGAGGGCGTTTTGCTCGCGTCGGCGCTCAAGCGCGAAGCGGCGGAACCGGATTACGACGGAGCCATTTCGTTGGGGCAGAGCGCGCTGAAGATGTTGCAAACGCTTGGCGAAGCGAATCCGACCGCGGACGTGATCGTCGCCGGAAAGACGCTCGAAATGCGAGCTAACCTTGCCGTCGCCTTGGCCGTCGCTCGCAAGAGTTGGAAGGATCCGAGCGACCAAGAAAAGGCGTTCGAATGGATTGCGGCCGCCGACGAAATCGCGCAAGAGCTCGACAAAGCGCGCGGCGAAAAGTCGGATTTGGCGAGCGCTCGTCTTGAAGTTTGGCGAACGGGGCTCGAAGTTGGGCTCGAAATGCCGGACGCGCCGCAACTCGACCAATACGCTCGCGATTTGCGCTCGACGGTCGACAAATTTTTGACGAAAACGGTCGACGAGGTTTCGGCCGCGTCGGCGCGTTGGACGGCCGGGCAAGCGTTGGCGAACGCCGCTAAAATTTTCGAAGCCCGCAAAGATTACCAACAAGCGATCATTTCCGGTCGCAAGTCGCTCGAATATCTTGAAGTCGCGCTTCAATTCCGTCCGGAAACCGATCGGACGATCGTCGGCGTTTTGAACGCGCGACTTGGCGCCGATTTTATTAACGGTTTGAAAAACGCTAAGGAAGCTTCGGCGCACTTCGCGAAGGCCGACGCGCTCTTTAAGAAGATCGAGGGCGAGGTTAAGCCGAAAGACGCCGCCGAAATTGGGGCGCAGTTGGCCGCCGTCGGCGCGATTTATTGGAAAAACGGCAAGAAAAACGAAGGCGTCGCGATGTTGAAACGTTCGGTCGCGGTCTTGGCGCGCGCGGTCGAAGCCGGCGTCGTCGATAAAACCGCGCTTTACGTTCCTTACGCGAACCTCGCGACGATGTCGAAGGCGCTGAAAAACGCCGCCGACGCCGCGAAGTATACGAAGTTGGCCGAGGCTTGCGCGCCGAAAAAATAAGATTTGCCTGTTCTGTCGCTTAGATCGGTTGGAGCAATTAAAACGATTAAGTTAATTGGTTGGATTAAGCTAATTGGCTCGATCAAAGCGGTTGAGCCGGTTGGAGCGGTTGAAAGGATGGAAACGTCGTTCGTCGACAAGGCGAGCGGCGTTTTTTTTGCGTTGAAACGGCGAATTTGTCATTAATACTATAGGCGACGTTATCGACGCGGCGAACGGGCGGCGTTCTCGTCGCGGAGCGCCGGAGGGGGAAAGGAGCTGCGGGAGAAACGGGAAGCCGGGAGAAACGGGAAGCCGGAGGAAGCGGAGCGCCGCGAGGAGAATAAGGGGAAAACGGCGGAAAAAGGGGGAGAAGTCGTCGATTCTTGGCGCGGAACCCAACGGGCCCCTTGACGCGTCGCGTCGCAATTTTATAATGAACGATATTATTGGCGAAAACGAAACGGGCGTCGGCGCCTTCCGCCCGATTGGGGGACGGCAAGACGTTGCGAAAATAGTTTTTCGCGTTGTGAAATTGCGTTTGTTGCGAAAAGGAGCGTCGTTATGTCGTTAATCCTTCCTTCCGGATACGTTCCGAAACTTGTTCCGGAATTGATGGAGCAAGCGATTTTCTTTTTGAAAGAGGATTTTCAAGAGGGGCTCGCGACGGAATTGAATTTGCGTCGCGTTACGGCGCCGCTGTTCGTTCTTTCCGGAACCGGCGTCAACGACGACTTGAGCGGCGTCGAACGGGCGGTTTCCTTTCCGATCAAGGATATGGGCGACCGTCGCGCCGAGGTGGTGCATTCGCTGGCGAAGTGGAAGCGGATGAAGTTGGCGCAATACCAAATGCCGCCCGGTT